>NZ_JAUXNK010000049.1 GCF_030682845.1 Methanolobus sp.
TACTGCTTTTTCAGGCGCCAGTATGCCAATGAATTTAACTGCGTTCTTATCGGAATTAAGAGAGAACGGATAATCAGGTTCTATCTTCAGGGAAACAGCATCCGCGCGGCCATAGCCTACGTTTTCTACTTTGATTCGGACATCCACATATTTACCTATCTCGGCAGGGTATGGGTCATAGTCCAGCACGTCCACTTTCAGATTTGCACCGGAACTTGCAGATACCGGTGTGAATAATGTAAATATCATTCCAAGGCAGATCAATGTGCCTATAATCTTTCTTATAGTATCGTTTATCTCAGTCATCAGAACCACTTCAGTTATTTTTTATATATCCGTCTTTTATGAGCACGACCCTGTCTACATATTTTTGCATTTCAGGGTCGTGTGTGATCATCACTATAGTGCAGCCTTTGCGATGCAATTCAGAGAAGATACCCAGTATTTCTTCACTGGTCTTTGAATCCAGGTTACCTGTAGGCTCATCGGCAAGGATAAGGGAAGGTTCATTTATCAGGGATCGGGCTATGGCAACTCTCTGGCGCTGCCCTCCTGAAAGCTCCGTTGGCCTGTGGTACATACGGTCATCAAGACCAACCAGCTTTAGCAGGTCCTTTGCCCTTTGCGGGGCATTATGGCCCTTTTTTGAATTGGAGTAGGTAGGAAGCAGCACGTTCTCGTATGCACTCAGCCTCGGTATGAGGTTGAAGCTCTGGAACACAAAACCGATCTCAAAACCCCGAAGTTCTGCAAGCTCGTTTTCAGAGACGGAACATGTGTCCTTCCCCATGAGCACGACCTTGCCGCTTGTAGGCCTGTCCAGGCATCCGATCATGTTCATCAGGGTGCTCTTGCCGGAACCGGATGGACCCATTATAGCAACAAATTCCCCTTTCTTCACGCAGAGATCGATCCCGTGGAGGATCGGGACTTCCATATCCCCCAGACGGTAGCTCTTCTTTAGATCGCAGATATCGATCACAACTGTGCTTTCTGAAACTGAACTCTCCAAGTTCTTGCCAACCATGCATATACCTCTAGTAACCAGTCGAAAAACTCGTCTATTTTTCGACAAGTTAGACTATTGTGGCTTAGTACTTAAGAGTTTCTATGAATCGTCAAGTAGGTCTAATTACAAAAAGAGTGCAACTAATAAAAAAGTGCAACTAACATTACTCATGCCTCAAGGCTTCCACAGGATTCAGACCGGCGGCCCTGCTGGCAGGATAGACACCTGCAACCAGGCCGACAATAACTGAGATGAAAAAGCCCAGGAAGATCAGGTACATTGGAAAGATGCGCGGGATATTCAGATAGGTCTCGACGATGAACGATCCTGCCATTCCAAGCAGGGTTCCCAGGATACCTCCTATCACACCTACAACAATGGATTCCAGCATGAAGAGTGTCAGGATGTCAGACCTGGCATAACCCAGGGATTTTAACAGACCGATCTCCTTTGTCCTCTCGGTCACAGTCACAAGCATGATGTTCATGATTCCAATAGAACCTACAAACAGAGCCACCAGAGCTATTATCGTTATCAGTATGGTAAGGGAATTGGAAAGCATGTCGAGTTGCTCCAGGATATCTGCCTGGTTGAATATGCGGTATGGCTTTGCATCCTCATTGTCAAGATCCCTCGCAGGGACACCGAGATTGCGGGCAAGACGCCTGTCCACTTCCTCAGACACCGACCTTACTGATTCCACGCTTGCAGTCTTTGCAGAAAAGCCGCTGTAGTCATCCACGCCCAGAATGTCGTTCATGGTCTGGATCGGGATATAGATGCTCACATCCCTGTCAGGCCCGCCTTGGACAAAAGTATTGTCCTCGCCTGTCAGTACGCCTTTGACCCTGAACTTCTGGGTCACGGTCGTACCGTCATTCCTGCGGAAAGTGATATCAACGTAATTCTTTACAGGGATACTCCTGCCAAATTTCTCTTCAGCTACATCTTTTCCAAGGACAGCCACATACCGGTCCTTGTCTGTGAGGAAACTGCCGGATTCCACACGCAGGTTGGATATTTCCTGCGCATCCGCACTCACTCCCTGGACATCTATCTGCCGCGTCGAGGAAAGATAAGTGACAGCAGCTGTTTGCTGATTGAAAGCCGAAGCTCCCACCACACCAGGAGTGTTCTTTATCACTTCAAGCTGAGCGTCATAGAAAATATTCACATCCTGGCTGTATATGATTATGAAATTGGAACCAAGCGAACCAAGTTCATCAGTGAAATACTGGTTGAAGCTGGCGCCAAGCGAGACATTGGCAACTACTGCTGCCACACCTATGATAATACCAAGCGTGGTGAGGGCTGAGCGCAGCTTTGCACTCTTGATACTTCCAAGCGCTATGACCAATGCCTGCCTGATATCTATCATATATTAGTCCTTCCTCAGTGCTTCGACCGGGTTCATCCTTGCCGCCTTATTGGCAGGATAAACACCTGCTATCAGACCAACACCTACAGCTACCACAAAACCAATAGCAATCTGTCCTATGGGGAAGATGTTAGGCAACTCAAGATAACTGTTCACCGCCAGAGCTGCGGTAACTCCTAGTACAACACCAAGCACACCACCTATCAGCCCCACTACCATCGACTCTATGATAAACAGCACCAGAACATCCTTTTTAGTAAAACCCAAGGCTTTCATCAGACCTATCTCCCTGGTCCTTTCAGCAACTGTCACCAACATAATGTTCATTATGCCGATGGAACCTACCATGAGCGAGATCAGTGCAACCGATATCAGAAGGGAGGTCAGGGCCATAGATAACTGCCCTGTTTGCTCCAGTATCTCAAGCTGATCAAAGAGCACATAGGGTTTTGCATCATCATTATCAAGGTCCCTGTTTGGCACCCCGAGGCTGCGCGCCAGACGCCGGTCTATCTCGTCCCCGGTGGTCCCTACAGCTTCAAGACTCTCGGCCTTGATGAAAAAACCTCCATAATAGCTGACCCCGAGTATCTCGTTCATGGTGGCGATAGGTATGAAAATACGAATCTCCGGTTCGACTCCGGTCTGCGCAAAAGTTGTATTGGGATCTTGTATCACACCTTTGACTATAAATTTCCGGGTGACTACGCCTCCGTCCTCACGCCTGAAGGTAATCTCGATAGGATTCTTGACCGATATCCTCTTATCGAACTTCTCGTTGGCCACATCCGCACCCAGCACAGCCACGTACCTGTCATTATCGTCCAGGAATTCCCCCGATTCCATTACTATATTGGCGACCTCATCGTAGTCCTCGTTCACTCCCTGGATGTCTATCTGCCGAGACGTGGAAAGATAGGTTACCCTCGCCATCTGCTGATTTATAGGAGATACCCCGACCACCCCCGGAGTATTGCTTATAAGTTCAAGCTGGTTATCAAAGAAGATATTAGTGTTCTGGCTGTAGATGACAATGAAATTGGACCCCACAGCACCGATCTCATCGGTGAAGTACTGGTTGAAGCTGGCACCAAGGGTAACATTAGCTATCACGGCAGCTACCCCTATGACAATACCAAGCGTTGTAAGGGCCGATCTGAGCTTGGAACTGCCAATACTTCCCAGCGATATACTGAATGACTGCCTCAGGTCCAACATTAACTCAGCACCTATTGCTTTTCCTTCCTTCGCTTATAAAGCATGTAGCCTCCGACGGCTATTGCTGCAAGCAACAGGAGAGCCAGTGCAATACCAAATCTGTTGTCCTCTTCCACAGAGACATTCCTGAGCTGCCGGACACCCACCTGACTTGAATGCTGGTTAGCTCCATTCCGATAGTCAGCGATTATGGTCAGGTTCCTCGGAGAAAGAGAATTGTTGTCTGAGGAAGTTGCCTGGAACTGGATGGTGAAGAGCTCATCCGGGTCCATTGAACCTATGAAATACTCCGAGGGGGAGAACTCAACGCCTTGCGCCTCAAGCCGTACGCTCACAGAGGAGAGCCTGTTGGGATGGATGTTCGCGACATCGAATTCAAGCTCGCCTGCACCATTCTCAAGAACAAGAGGGCTTGAAGGTATGACCCTTACAGAAGATGAGTCGATTCTTACCGGGATTCTCCAGCTGTTACTTAAGGCATGAGAATTTCCCACAACCACAAGGTTAAGATAATACGTGCCATCCTCGATATCATCGCTCACTCTGATATTGTAGGTGAGGTTCACGGATTCCCCCGGACCTATAACACCGCTGCTTTGATAGGTGCCTGTCATTACTGTTATACCGTCAGTGCTCTCAAGAGAAGCAGATTGTATCCTGGCATTGGTATCAAATTCCTCTCCCCCTATAACCACAGAGCCGGAGATGGCGGTGTTGGCTAAACTGAACCTGATAGTTCCTCTGTCACCGGGCATGAATACTTCTGGCTCCATGACAGGGCTCCCCATGATCTGCACACTGCCCCTGCTGTCAAAGGTAACCGAGCCGACTCTTATATCGAACTCTTTCTGGTACCATACACCTTCAGTACCTTCCTGGTACCACACTTCTATTGATTCGATGCCATCCCTTGCATTCTCATCAACAAAAAGACGGTACTCATGCACAGCTGCCCTACCCGGACTCAGCACCCCTGTGGTCTTGTCCGCATTCCCGGGAGAATCCAGAGTAAAAGGGTATTCAGGTACCATTCTTACTGAAACATCTTCTGCCCGTGAAAAGCCCCTGTTCTCCACCTTGACCCATACGGTCACATATTCCCCTATCTCGGCAGGAATTGGCTGGTATTGCAATATGCTGACATCCAGGTCTGCTCCGGTTGCAGCTGTACACGGAGAGCAAAACAATACAGTTAATAAGATGAGCCCAATCGCCCAGGTCGATATTCTCCACATTCTATGATAACTATATGACATCTGATATCTCCTCCTCAGGTTGCACCAATCACTCCGTCCTTTAGATGAACCACCCTGTCAGCATATTCCGCAAGATTGGGGTCATGGGTGATCATTATGATCGTCCTGCCTTTACTGTGAAGCTCTTCAAAAATGTTCATGATCTCCTTTCCGCTCTTTGAGTCAAGATTGCCGGTTGGCTCATCGGCCAGTATGAGAGAAGGGTCATTGATCAAAGCCCGTGCAATTGCCACCCTCTGTTGCTGTCCGCCGGAGAGCGCCGTGGGTTTGTAATTCATGCGGTCCTGCAATCCTACCAGCCCTATGAGTTCCTTTGCCTTCTTCCTGCCGTCTATTCCTTCCTTTTTGTTGGCATATGTCGGTAGCTCCACATTCTGAAGAGCACTAAGCCGGGGAACAAGGTTAAAGGTCTGGAATACAAAACCGATCTCAAAACCCCTGAGTCGTGCGAGTTCGTTATCTGTGAGCTGGTTGACGTCTTTTCCCATTATGAGGACCATTCCACAGGTCGGCCTGTCCAGACATCCTATCATATTCATAAGAGTGCTCTTCCCTGAGCCGGACGGGCCCATTATCGCGACGAACTCGCCCTTTTTCACGGACAGATCTATGCTTTTCAGGATAGGCACTTCCATATCCCCAACCTGATAACTTTTGCACAGGCTGACAAGTTCAATAACAGGCTCTCTTTTATCGATGGTTTCGCTTGACTCAGCCATAGTTATTCCCCGCACATAACACTGGATTCATCTTTCCGGGGTCTAAATATCCGGCCCGGAATGTCTTTACAAATTAATAAATGAAATAAACGATTACAGATAAAGAAGACATGTCTTAAAATATAAATTGTTGCTTTGGATTGAAGTTCTAAAAACATTAATAGCAAAATATAAATATATCTGTCGCCTAAAAGAGTTGGCTATTAATAGTCAAGTTTGAATATACACATATCAAACCTGATTTCGCGGAGGTAGAAATATGCTGGAAGTACTGACAGACCCAAACGGGTTTTTTAAAAGAAAAAATAATGAAGAGATTGAATTTAAAACGCCTTTGTTGATAATACTGCTGATGGCAGCGGTCGGGGCCATCACTGCTGTGATAGTGATGCAGAATGTGATAGGAGGACTTCCAGAGGAAGCCGCAGCTTTTGCCGGGATTGGAACAGTGTTAGCGGTAGTAGGTGCAGTAATTGGAACTTTTGTTATGTGGGCGGTTTACAGCGCAATATTTTACGTGATCTCCATGCTCTTCAACGGTGAAGGAAGTTTTAAAAGAGTAATGGAATTTGTATCATACGGATTTATACCTTCCATCATAAGTTCCATAATTTCTGCGATCTTTACAAGCAGGGCCTATTCTAACATTGACTTCACCGATCCAATGATCGCAGATACATTGCTCTCTGATCCAACCCTTCGGATTGCCGGGATAGTGGGAATAATTTTCATGCTATGGAGCGCGAATATATGGATATTTGCACTGGTCCATTCCAGGAATTTGTCTGTTAAGAATGCAGCAATTACCGTGGGAGTGCCTATACTGCTATACGTTCTTTATACATTATATACACTCAGGATATTTGGTGCATGAAAGTGAGAAATGTCTTCAGAACACTTGTTGCGGCCTTCCTTGTTATGGTCGTATTTTCCACTTTTTCCCTTGCAGCTACCAGCGAAGTCCGCCCGACGGTCACGCTGAGCTATGAGATCGAACCTGAAGTATTCATGCCGGGGGATACAGGCACAATCACTGTCATCCTGCAGAACATGGCCACCGGAGGGATGTACGTAACCGAGGATGCTAAAACACTGAGCATGAATGCGTACATCGCCAGTGCGACCATAGGCGGGAACGGTAATTTTGAGATACTTGACAGTGGCTACAGCAACATCGGCCTCCTTGGACCAAAGGACTCACTGAAGCTTTCCTTCAATGTCAAAGCAAAGAATAATGCTGCCTTAGGAACACATTTCCTGAATCTGCAGCTCATCGGCGGGAGCAATATGTACGACCTGAACTACAGGATCCCTGTCAAGGTTGATGACCGTGACCTGAAGATCATTCTGTCAGATGTACCTTCCACTCTTATGAACGAGGTTTCCACCATTAGTGTAGAAGTAGTTAACAGAAGGCCAAATGCAGTAACAAGCGTCATCATAAGTCCGGAATGCGAAGGTATGGTATTTACACCTTCCGAATATTTTATCGGGGCAATTCCTTCAGGAGAGAAATCAACTGCTACCTTCACGCTGAACACTATGTACAGCAGTGCGGAGAAAAGGGATATGTCCTTCACAGGATCCTACTTTAATGGTGACAACCTCCGCCAGACCGTTAAGACCACAAGAGAAGTGGAGGTCATTGAACAGCATTCCCTCATTTTTACATCGCTTGATGTGAGCAGAACAGGAAACCGATACACAGTCTCGGGAGACCTGAACAATTTCGGGACCACTGATGCAAGGAATGTGATGGTGTCTGTGGCGGAGTCTGACAATGTGGTACCTGCCCAGCCTTATGCAAGATATTATATTGGTACGCTTGAAGCGGATGATTTCAGCAGTTTCGAACTATCTGCACAAGTATTATCCAGTGATACCTCAAGCATACCTATCGTTATCGAGTTCAGGGACCCAAATAATGCATACATGTCGGTTCGGGAGAACATCCCAATTGGCAGTAACACCCTTACTTCTGCTTCCACCAGTGCAGAGGACATGGACAGCCCGATGCTCCTCTGGGCAGTGGCAGGAATACTTGCTATCGGAATAACTGCACTGATCTATAATTCATGGAAGAAGCGCAAGGAAGATGAAGGCAGTTTGCAACCTGAAGAAGAAGAAGAAGAGGAAGACGATGGGGAGATCCTTGACTCTTGAAAGGTGCCAACATGCCAGAAACCATTGCAGACATCAGAAAAGTGACAAAGATCTACACTCTGGGCGAGAATAAGATATATGCCCTTAACAAGGTGAGCGCAAAGATAGAGAAGGGAGATTTTGTCACCATAATGGGCTCTTCGGGCTCCGGTAAGAGCACCCTCCTTAATATGCTTGGCTGTCTTGACCTGCCCACAAGCGGAAAAGTGCTGATCAATAATACAGACCTTTCTAAACTCGATGATGAAGGGCTTACCTCCCTCAGAAGGAACAATATCGGCTTTATTTTCCAGCAATTCAATCTTATCCAGACCCTTACAGCTGTGGAGAATGTGGAAATCCCCATGATATTCAACGGGGCTTCTCCCGGAAAACGTAGAAAGAGAGCACTGAAGCTGCTACAGAGAGCCCAGCTTCCACCGGAGTATGCTGATCACAAGCCCAATGAACTATCAGGAGGGCAGCAGCAGAGGGTCGCAATAGCCAGGGCCCTTGCAAATAACCCCACGATACTGCTTGCTGATGAACCCACAGGTAACTTGGACTCTAAGACAGGACACGGTGTCATGGAGCTCCTCAGGGAACTCAACCAGGCAGGCACCACCGTGATAGTGGTCACCCATGATCCCAGGATGGAAGAGTATTCCCGAACTACTATAAGGCTGCAGGACGGAGAGGTCGTTAATGAGAATCCCTGATCCCCTGAAGAACAACATGTATGCAGAACTTGCCAGAAGAAACCTTAAAAGGCAGGCAGTCCGCACGGTACTTGCAGCTATCGGCATCATCATAGGGGTTATAGCAATATCCTCAATGGGAATACTTGGTAACAGTCTGAAACTCTCAGTCACGGATTCCTTTTCAGATATCGGGGATAAGATCATAGTTTCGCCAGTTCCCGGAGAGGATTTTATTACAGACAAGCAGGTAGATCAGATCAAAAAGGTCAGTAACATCGAAAGTGTAATACCTGTGATATCCGGCGGGGAGATAGTCGAATACAAAAAAGGCGGAACCACTATACAGTATTATGTTGCAGTCTATGATATAAAGAAGGATGATCTGGATAAACTTGCCGACCTCCAGGAGGGCCGCCATTTCAAACCGGGGTCCACTGAATGCGTGGTGGGTTCCAGCATAGCGAAGAACCTGGATCTTAAGCTCGGTCAGAAGATTGAGATAGATGGCTCAAATTTAAGAGTTGTCGGAATACTCAAGGAGAGAGGACTTGGATTTGATATCAATACAGACAGCGGAGTTTTCACGTCCTCCGAAATGTATGGAAAATTATACCCTGACGCAGATGAAGGTTATGGTACGGTCATAGTTATAGTGAAGGATATCGACAAAATAGATAGTGTTATGAAGGATATCAAGGAACGTATCAACAAAAAAGATGAGCTTGTCACAGTCTTTGCCACGAACTCAATAACCGAAAGCCTTGACAGTGTCTTCAAGTCCATTTCACTTTTCCTAATGGGCATAGGCTCTATATCATTGCTTGTTGCAGGTGTGAGTATACTTAATGTGATGCTCATGTCCACCATGGAGCGGACAAAAGAGATTGGCATTATGAAAGCTGTGGGGGCCTCAAGGAGAGATATACTGAAGATGTTCCTGCTAGAAGCATTGTTCCTCGGGGTCATAGCCAGCACTGCAGGAGCGATATTAACCATTGGAGGAAGTTACCTCATAATGTCCCTGCTCGTCAAGAACACTTCATACCTGTTCACACTTTCCAGCATGTTCTACGTAGTGGAGGGTTTCTTTTTCGGGATAGCCACAAGCCTTCTTGGCGGCATGTATCCTGCGTGGAAGGCTTCAATGATGAGACCGCTTGACGCACTCAGGTACGAATGAGGAGCTTAAAACCCCTAAGGTTGTTTTCCTGGCCTAAGGGGCTCAGTTCCCAATGCAAACACGCTTTCACTTCAAGTTGTGGCTATTTACGATACCGGCACGCCTGTTAATGAAAGTTTGACATACACATCCCTTGAGACCGCCCAGAACTTCTATGGCACCCGGGATGTCATCAATGGCATCTACCTGAGACTGGAAGATTTTAACCGTGACAGGGAGATAGCTTCCATCCTAAGGGAAGAAGGATACAGGGCAACAGGCTGGACCGTGAACAATCCGGACATTCTGCGTACCCTGGCAATTGAAAGAACATCCAACAACATCACACTGGGATTTATCCTCCTGATAGCATCCTTTGGGGTTGTGAGTACCTTGAACATGGTAGTGATGAGCAAGATCAAGGAGATAGGTATCCTCATGGCCATGGGTGCGAACAGGTCCGGCATCAGACTCATCTTTTTGATTGAAAGTGGAATACTTGGACTTACTGGGGCTCTGCTGGGAACGCTTGCCGGGATTGCCATCGCTCTTGCCATAGGAGGTTATCCTCTTCCGGAAGGGGTGTACGGGATCACTACAATACCGGTGCTGATACGTCCCGGCGATGTTATCTGGATAATAGCCATCGTCTTCCTGCTCAATCTGATAGCCGGCATCTATCCCGCACAGCGCGCCGCCAGCCTTGACCCTGTTAAGGCCATCTCCAGATAACGGGAATCTGAAGCGCTGTGTCACAGCACAATGCAAGCTTTATTCATCTTGTGCGGCCTGAAGAAGGGAAGTCGATTCCCTCAAACCTGCAAGTGCATAATTTCCTTTTGTGCAGGAGGTAGAGAGCAGATTTGAATAAGGCATAGAGCCGGAAGTAGAAAGAGAAAAAGGATTTTGAGAAGAATCCTCCTATGTAAATTATGTGTTTATCGTCCCGGACAGAATCATCGATAAACCTTACGACACCATCAAAGTGATTCCTGTCGAGGACATCCCCCTGATGCATGGCAGGACCTATAACAATGACGTCGGTTTCCATGCCATCCTAGCTCAGGCTTTTATCAATGAAACCGTAGTTGAAGAGTACGGGTATGGGAGAGATGAACTCAGTTTTGAATTGTGACCCATCCTTTCGGTATTTAAGGAAGCTGTATTTAGGAGTCTCGATCACAATCCTCATAGCAGCGTATTAGCGTGCTATATAGAAAAAGGCTATCATTTTAGAAGCGAACGGGGAAGGATTGAATGCACAGGTTATTGGTGCTGGTATTGTGGAGAGTACTAGAAACCCGTTCGCATATATACAAATGACATCCCGATATATATACTTTCGTATACGTACGAACAAAATGCCCTGCTTACTCATCCTGTTAAAACTGGAAATTTAAATCATTCACTTTCGATAGCTTCAACAGGATCCAGCCTGGAAGCTCTTCTTGCAGGATAGATTCCAGCTGCTAAGTTGATAATGAAAGAGAATACGATAGCATAGATGAAATTGCTCACTTCAAGGCTTAGAGGGAGCGTTGTCAGCCCAAAATACACCTCACTGGGCAGGTCTATTTGGTAATTCGAGAGCAATACAACTCCAATGTATCCCAGGATACAGCCCAGCAATACACCCATAGTGCCCAAGATGAGTGATTCCAGCAGGAAGATGTTAGTTATATGCCTTCTGGAAGTGCCCATAGCCATCAGCATGCCTATCTCCCTCTTTTTTTCCGCAACCACGGTAATAAGAGTATTCGCAACACCAAAACCGGCTATGAGATAGATAAGTCCGTAATATAGCCAGACAATGACCATCTGCGTGTTTAGCAGTTCCAGGATATCCCTGTTGGCTTCTTCCCAGCTTACCGCATCCAAGCCCGTGGATTCTTCGATAGATCCGGATATTGTCTCTGCCTGGTACGGGTCGTGGGTACGTACGTTTATGCTGCTTGCAATCCCGCTCCCTCCAAAGAAGGACTGGGTGGAATCAAAGCGCGCATATGCAAGGGTCTCATCCGTAGGTGTACCGGTGTGAAATATACCGACTACTTTGTATGACATAGGACTTGCTGTGGGTGTCACTGCAGAAACGGTATCCTCTACTTCGACTCCAAGCTCTTCTGCGAGCCTGTTTCCAAGAACTATCCCGTTATTACTTCTTGAAAGAGTGGAGAAGCTTCCTTCAACAATGTCTTCGCTGATGCGCATGACAGCATCTTCTGCCACGGGATCTATCCCATAGAGCTCAACGCCCTGGGCCCTGTCTCTGTATTGCAGCGCAGCCTGCCCTGCGAATACAGGTGAAACAGCTAAAACCCCTTCAGTATTAAGAATCTGCTCTGAATAGTGTCTGTAGAAATGTATGTATTCCGTGGTGTCTTCCATGGGGGTTACGACAATGTGAGGTGAGCTCTCTACTGTAAGTGATACCAGCTCGTTCGTGAATCCAGACATAAGAGACATCAGCACTACAATAACGCCTATGGCGAGAGCTACAGCAAATACAGCGAAGAATGTTAGTCTTTTGCGTGCACTGATGTGCCGAAGGGCTATATCCAGTTCGTACATCTGTCCCTCTCTTACCCAGCCTAATGATTATTTGAGTATCTGGCTATAATATGTTTTGCATGTAGGAACTATACAGTAAATTCAAAGGTCCGCAAGTACATATCTCATCTTTGGGAAAGCGCAAGTTCAAGGCCGATAATCATAAAGACGCCTGCTTTTGTGCGATTGACATATTTACCGATACCGGGCCTTCCTATCAGCCTTGTGCCAATATGCCCTGCAAATACAGAGACCAGGAAGAATATAGCCAATGCCTGGACAAGGAACACACATCCCAGAAAGACCATCTGCAGAGGAACATTCCCGGCCCCGGCGTTCACGAATTGAGGCAGGAAAGCAAGGAAGAAAATGGACACTTTGGGATTGAGCAGGTTCATGAAGACGCCTCTTTTGTAAAGCAAAAGAGCACCGTATTCCCGTTCAGACACCGAGGATATGAACCTGTCACCTTCCTGAATGGCCCTGAAAGCAAGATAGAGCAGGTAGACAGCGCCTGCATACTTCAGGACTGTGAAGGCAAGGGCAGATTTATAGATTATGGCAGAAACACCCAGCGCAGCCGCAGTCGTGTGGAACAGCAGACCGGTGCAAAGGCCGCAGGCTGTAGCTATTCCGGCCCCTTTGCCTGAGGATATGCTCTGCGTCAGCACAAAAATAATATCCGGGCCCGGAAGCAGTGTGAGAGCTGCAGAGGCTGCAATAAAATACAGTAGCTGTGCGGGTTCTATCAATAGTTCACCTTGTCCTTATCTTTAACTCTGCTCTTGAATTGCTCAAGCCAGATGTATGAGACGAAATGCTATAAATAAAACTTCCTATTATGAACTATCCTGAGACAAGATACCAGCGGAGGAAATTCTATCAGAATACCGATACCTTATGGAAAAGATTTCATTGACCTTGACGTGCAAATCCCCCACGAGGTCATTGCACCCAACCAGGTGGATGTGGAGAATGAATCAGAGATCATCAATGAGGCTTTGAAGAATCCCATTGGAACAGGATCACTTGAGGACTTCATAAAGAGCAGTGATAAAATTCTGATACTGGTAAATGATGCCACCAGGCCAACACCCACGGCAAAAGTACTCCTTAAAATGCGCGATATCCTGCGAAGTCACGGAGATGTACGATTCCTTGTCGCAACCGGTGCGCACAGAGGACCTACCGAGGATGAGGCAAAATACATTTTTGGAGAGGTTTACGATGAATTCAGGGACAGGATCTTCGTGCACGATGCCCGCAGGGATGCGGATATGGAATTCCTGGGTATCTCAGGCAATGGCACTGAAATGTACCTCAATAAGATGGTGAATGAAAGCAGGAATATCATTGTCATCGGAAGTGTGGAGCCTCACTATTTTGCAGGTTATACGGGCGGAAGGAAAGCATTCCTGCCGGGCGTGGCATCATACAGGACCATCGAAATGAACCATAAACACGCACTCTCCGAAGCTGCCCAGCCCCTGGCCATCAAAGGGAACCCTGTTGCAGAGGATATGAATGATGCTATGAAAGTGCTTAAGGACCTTAACATATTCTCCATACAGACTGTCCTCACGGCAGACCACGGACTCTATGCCATGCTTGCAGGCGATCTTTTCAAATCATTTGATGCTGCAGTTGAGAAGGCGAACGAGGTTTTCTGTGCCAGTTGCAGCCGCAAAGGCAATATAGTGCTTACAGCCGCACCTTACCCCATGGATATTGACCTCTACCAGTCTCAAAAGGCATTGGAGAACGGCAAGCTGGCACTGGAAGACGGCGGGATAATAATCCTTGTATCCAAATGCAGGCAAGGAGTGGGTGATGACGCGTTTTTGAACTTGCTATGCTCTGCAAATACATGTGAGGATGTGATGTGCAGGATAGAGGAAGGTTATAAGCTCGGATACCACAAAGCTGCCAAGATGGCGCAGATTGGTGTGTATGCAGAGATGTGGGCTGTATCAGAACTTGATGATGCAACGCTCAGAAAGGCAAAATTGCAGCCACGCAAGAATATACAGGAAACATTTGACAATGCAGTTGCAGAGATAAAGAGTCAGGGAAAAGAACCATATGCAGTGATCCTGCCACAGGGTAGCCTGACCGTTCCGCTCCTGAAGTGAAAATATAAAAAAGATTTAAAGCTGCATGTAACGTGCAGCTTCACCCAGGTCTTCTTCTATCCGCAGGAGCTGGTTGTACTTTGCAGTCCTTTCACTTCGTGCGGGGGCTCCTGTCTTGATCAGGTCTGCAGATATCGCAACTGCTATATCCGCGATAGTGGTGTCTTCAGTTTCTGCCGAACGGTGGCTGACGACCACACTATAACCATTGCGCACTGCCATGTTCGCAGCGTCAAGAGCTTCGGAAACAGAGCCTATCTGATTGACCTTGAGCAGGAGAGCATTGCCTGCACACATCTCTATACCCTTTGCAAGGCGTGATACATTGGTCACGAAAAGGTCATCACCTACGATTATAGTTTCCCAGGCCTCTGTTGTGAGGGTTGCGAAATCCTCGAAGGATTCCTCATGGAAGGGGTCCTCGATAAGTAGTATGGGGTATGTCTCTATGAGTTCAAGGTAATAATCAACCATCTCGCCTGGTGTAAGTAATTTCCCGTCGATGGAATAGTTCTGCCCGTCAAAGAACTCTGATGCTGCAGCGTCAAGACCAAGAGATATCTCAGATTCCGTGTAGCCGGCCTCTTCAATGGCAGTGATAAGAGCATCGAGGGCATCTGCGGTCATCTCAAGCGGAGGAGCATAGCCGCCCTCATAACCCACATTCAATGCTGATGCACCGTATTTAGATTTAAGGACTTTTCCGAGTGCATGATAGGTTTCCACACCCATACGAAGGGCTTCGGAATATGTGTCAGCACCTTTTGGCTGGATCATGAACTCCTGTATGGAAAGTTCATTGCCTGCATGCTTTCCACCATTGATGACATTCATAGTGGGAACAGGAAGAGTATAGGCATTGACACCACCAAGATATCTGTAGAGGGGCACACTGAGCGAGTCAGCAGCTGCTTTTGCAACGGCCATCGAGACTCCCAGTATTGCATTGGCGCCAAGCTCCATCTTATTGTCAGTACCATCCAGGGCAAGCATCAGGCCATCGATCTCACGCTGGTTCCTGACATCCATTCCCAGAAGCTCACTTTCAATAGTAGTGGCCACGTTGTCAACTGCATCAAGAACACCTTTTCCACCATAGCGTTCTTCCTTATCACGCAGCTCCAGAGCTTCATGAGTTCCGGTAGAAGCACCTGATGGCACACTGGCCCTCCCAAAACCACAGGAAGTACGAACGTCTACTTCAATAGTCGGATTACCTCGTGAATCCAGGATCTCACGTGCATGGATCTTCTCAATCCTATATTTATTATCCTCGCTAATATACGCCATCCTATTCCACCTTTGAATTATACATCTACTTCGCAATTACCGTATATATCGTTACCGTTCATTGGGAAGTTTTGGCGCTCGTGAAGATATTTGCAAACTCAATTATATCTACATAAATTATATAAACATACAAGTATTATAGTCTATAAATGAAAACTGATCATACCAGTCTTTTAACAGGTAAAGGGCACGAGATCATAGAATTACTACAGGGTCTGGATGTACCAAGGACAGAAGCCATATGCATAGCATGCCTTGTCTGCGGAAAAGAGCTCACATCCCAGAACATAGAGCAAGCTTCAGGTCTCAGGCAGCCGGAAGTAAGCATCGCAATGCGTCCCTTAAGGGAAAGAAAATGGATAGAGGAACGCAACGAGAAAAAGAACAGCGACAAGGGCAGGCCTGTAAAGTACTATACACTTGTCGTGCCCTTTGAACAGATCGTTGGGACTTTTGAGAATGGCGTCCTGAAAAGAAACAGGGAAATAGCAGAAGCCCTTGAACATCTCAAAGAGCTTAGTGCAAACAGTTAGATTTGATCATTTGCTGAATCTCACGGGCGCAAAGCCCCTGCTTGCATCAAAGATCCTTTCAGCAGTAATACCTGTAAGTTCAAGGATAAATACTTCCGCGACCATGAATATCTCACTTTTACCACGCATGCAGCCTACTTTAGGTTCCGCACCCCTTCCAGCAGCAGCATGCAGATGTATCTTTGGCTGGCCGTTCTCTGAAAAGATATTCCCCACGCCCAATACCTCATGCACATCCTGGAAACCGGCCCACTGGACCTCAGGTGGAATTTTATTTTCCTTAGGCCCGACAACAAGACTGGCTTCCTTAACAGCACCAAGTAAAACAAACATGGCAGCTTTTATGTTTTCATTCCTTGCAAGATTCTCCAGTTCATGGAGCAGGTCGTCACCGTGATCCATCCGAACCACGAAAACCCTTCCTATTGATCCTTTAGTATATTCCATGGAAGCACCCCTGTTAATCCTCGTATATCTTCCCTTCAACCAGCCGGATTATACGGTCTGTCTTCTTTGCCATCTTCTCATCATGTGTCACCAGAATGAATGTCTGCCCCTTCTCATGGTTCAGCTCTCTGAGCAAATCGTATATCATATCACTTGATTTTGTATCAAGATTGCCGGTAGGCTCGTCCCCTATAACTATGCCCGGATTGTTAGCAAGCGCTCTTGCAACAGAAACTCTCTGAGCCTGTCCTCCTGAGAGCTGGCTTGGCAGGTGATCCATTCTTTCAGCCAGCCCCACATCCTTAAGTATACCTGAAGCTACCTCTCTGGCATCTTTCTTATTGGCCCCGGCTATCAGCAAAGGCATCATTACATTCTCAAGTGCGGTGAAATCAGGCAACAGGTGATGATACTGAAAAACAAAGCCAAGGATCTCATTTCGCGCCTTTGAACGTTCCTGTTCGGACATTTCAGTTACAACGCGGCCATCTATGGTGATAGTACCCGAAGTTGGTGTGTCAAGTATACCGATCATATGCAAAAGAGTACTTTTTCCCGAACCAGAAGGGCCTATTATGGAAAGGAATTCACCTCTCTGAATGTCGAGGTCTATGCCGTCAAGGGCGCGTACCTCTACACCGCCAGGATAGACTTTGGAGAGATTCCTTATTTCGATGATACTGGATTTGTCATTCATAACCGATCAAGGATTTTAAACTACATTTGAGCTTACACTATTTCAATGTATTCAAAGATAATGATAACAGAAAGCGCAGAGATGACACAAATGAAGGTTTGGAGTCAGAGACTCCTGCAGGGAGGAAAACACTGCTGAAAAAGAATCAATAGGATGGGTCCATGCCATCTATCTGTGAGAAGGCCTTATCCAGCTCTTTCATACTATCAACTCTTTCTTTTTTCTTCTTTTCGTAATTGATGGCTTCCACAGCTATGGCGTACAGTTTCTCAAGCTCAACTGCAGACTCAAGAGTGAGCACGGTGAGCACCTGCGGCAACTCATCGTTGCGCACAATGATCCCTTTGAACACCTGACCTACACTGCTTGACAGCTTTTCAACCTCAGAGGAGACTTCATCGATGCTCATGTATTTCCGGTCACCCCTGATAATGATCATCGACCTGCTTGCCTCTTGGTAGGCGTCTGTAGAGAAAAGCAGTCCTTCTGGAGAGAGAGCCTTCTTTATAACAGCCCTGATGGGCATTTCCGAATCTGCTTCATAGAAGCCGATAGTTGCAATCCCAGCACCGCCACTCATTACTGTTTTGAAATCACCCAGATCAGTCACCATCATCATTTCACTGTCCAGTGCATCAAGCAGGAACAAGAGCCGCCTGGCGATCATATCGTTAATCCCATTATAGGCTGACTCCACATTCCCGCCCATTTGTTTGAGGAACTGGTTGTCAGCAAGGATAATGCCGTCGGTGCCGCTTTCACGCAGATCTTTCAGGCAGAAGGCAGCATTTTGCAGATAAAGTGTTCCTTCTTCCCTGAAAGGCAGAACAACAATTGCATAAATGGGATAATTACACTTTTGCTTTAGTTCTTTTATCAGCATCGGTGTAAAAGAGGAGCCTGTTCCTCCCGAAGCAGAGGTGATAACAAAAGCAACATCAAAATTCCCTCGTTCCTGGATGTTCTTCATAATGAGGGTCTTGTTGTCCTCAAAGACATGTTTGCCCACATTCCGGTTGGCACCGACTCCATGCAGATGGGGGGTGTGTATGCGGTCCTTCGCCTTGGTGAAACTCATTTCCTTGAGGTCGTTCACCGCAGTGTTGATAGCAATTGTCTGGACGTTACTTTTATATTTTTGATGAGCCAAGTATTTAGCAAAGCGGCTCTTGGTGCCAAAAGCGTCCCTGTTGATAGCATCAAGAATACGGTTTCCGCATTGTCCGTTCCCAATTATTAGTATATTGAGCAAGAGAGTCCTCCTATGATAAGTATAATAGTAATATAATAAATCTTGTGCTCAGCATTTTCCAGTAACTGTATCAGAACTTGTACTGCCTGTGCCTGTAGAATAACCAGCCTGCTACAGCCCCGATCACAAGCAAAGGAGCCAGATACACATAAACGGGCTGCTCAAGCAGATGATCATATTTCCCCTTCTTGACATAGATAGCATTGGTCACAGAAGTTGAGCTGGCAACTTGAGAAGTAGGATTTATCCCGTCGCTGAAACGGTAAGAGTTTTGGGTTGACAGTGTATAGGTACCTTCATCCATAGCCTTCAGATTGAAAGATATCTCTTTTTCCTGCTGAACACCGAAAGACTCCAGATAGATGGTCGGCACGCCTGAGATAATCTCAATAGCAGAATCGCCGCCGGAATATTTCAGGCCTGTGGGAACTGCCAGATTCACCGTAACAGCGCTTGCCGAAGACTCACCGATGTTCTTTATCCGGATAGTTCCCTGAAGGTTACCCCTTCGGTCAACAGTATACTTATCAACCACCAACGTGACATCGAGATTGGCTTTCTTACTACTGTCCTCGACTATTATAGTAGGCGTATTAGAAGATGCCTGAGGCAGGTCATCCCCTATACTGTTGGAATAGATAGCAGTAGTGGGATTTAAAACAAATGTCCCGGGTTCCGTCGCTTTCAAACTGTATGCATAAATAAGTCGAGTCTCACCTTTTTTAATTACAGTCTGTCCAGAAGGAGATATCAAAGTCTGCTGCAATACGAACTTAGCAGAAGTAGGGTCAGAAAAAAGGACTTTTTCAGCGTCACCATCTCCACTGTTTGTTACTGATACTTTTACATTTATGACGTCCCCTACCATAATACTATCTGCGTCAACTGTTTTGGTAATTTCAAGGACAGGAGTTTTGGGAAAAACTGCATTTTTATGGCCACCTTTAACTTCACCCAATGTTTTACTATTTATAAAACTTCCATCCGTGACGGTGATCAACAGTTTAGCGCGGAGAGCTATGCCAGAATGTATGGAGATTAAAGTTACTTCTACATCTTCGCCTTCAACTGTGAATTTGAAGGAGCTACCTACCGATACGAACTTATCGTGTGTTGGAGTGGCACTTTCACCTTCAAATACATAAATAGTTGCAGCTCCATGTTCAGAGAAGACCTCAGCTACGTCGATAACATAATTGTTTATCTGAAATCCATCGCCCTCTAATAGAGTATCATTAAACAATATTTTTCCCGAGGCACTGCCTGCTGATATCAGTAGCAGGAGTACAGCCAGCGAGATGAAAGTAAGTGTTTTTCCAAAATGCTTCATGTTCCCTCAAACAGTTAGCCATTAACAAACTCTGGTTCCGTATAAGCCGAGAAATATGCGGCGGTTAATATAAAGCTTGTGTTATGTAATCATTAGATGTATGAACTAATATCTATTAAATCTTGCTCTTTTGATTGGAAAATTCAAGGCTGATATCTATCCATCTGGCCTGATGTATAAGTGAGCCCATGGAGATCACATGGACGCCTGTTCGTGCATAAGCTTCAATGTTATCAGGCCCGATACCCCCGGAGACCTCGATGATAATATGCCCGGGGATTACTGCTCTTTTCAGGCTGGCCATAGTATCCGCGACCTGATGCGGATCCATATTATCCAGCATGATGATATCCGCCCCAAGAGCCGCAGCCTGAAGTGCATCGTCACCTGACTCGACCTCAACTTCTATCTTCTGGGTAAAACTTGCATTTTTCCTTGCAGACATTATGGCAGCCTCGATGCCCATCATCTTGACATGATTATCCTTTATCATGACAGCATCCGATAGGTTGAACCTGTGAGGGTCGCCACCGCCCGCAATGACAGCAAGCTTCTCATACTTGCGCAGACCCGGAGTGGTCTTTCTTGTACATGCAACCCTCGCATTTGAGATACGTGCGACACTATCCACGCACCTGCGCGTCAATGTTGCAATACCGCATAAGTGACCCAGGAAGTTCAGAACTATGCGCTCGGCCCGGAGTATGGATACTGAACTGCCACTTAGTGAAAAAATAGTGCTGCCCCCTGCAATCCTATCCCCGTCTGCGCAACTGCTCACGGCACTTATTCCGAGATAATCAAAAAAGGATCTTGCAACATCCACTCCAGCCATGACACAGTCTTCTTTTGTGAAAATAATGGCTTCGACTTCCCGGTCAGGAACAAGGGTACAGGAAACATCATTGTACCCAAGGTCCTCCGCTAGAAAATATTCTATATCAGTGATGAGCATCCTTTCTTTCACAGTGGGGTAATTATCTTCAATGGATTTATATTCTTCCGGATGCAAGGAAAACCTACTTAAGTAATCAATGTAAGCAGTGGAGTAAAAATATCTGTCAATGTATGCGATTTCATGGTGTGAAGAATGCTCAGGATAGGAGTGATAGGCTGCGGGACCATCGGCAAAGGGATATGCAAGGCCATAGATGACGGAGCTGTGAAAGCCGAACTTGTTGCAGTCTATGACAGGAATACCTGCGATGCCGAGAAACTAAAGGGGCAGTTCAATAGATGCAAGCCTGAATTCATGGAAATCGCCGAGATGGTGCAAAATATAGACCTGCTGGTGGAATGTGCCTCGCAGGAAGCGGTCTATGACGTCGTTCCGCTTGCACTCATCTCTAAGTGTGATGTGATGATATTGAGCGTCGGAGCTCTTGCAGATGAGGAACTACGCCGCAGAATAGAGGATCTGGCTACTGAAAACAGTTGCAAGGTATATATCCCATCCGGGGCCATTGTCGGCCTCGACGGACTGAAATCCGCGTCTATTGGAGAAATATACTCCGCTACCATCACAACCAGAAAGCCTCCACGCGGACTTGTCGGTGCACCATTTGTCATCCGCAACAACATAGACCTTGACAGGATAAATGCTCCTACCGTACTGTTCGAAGGTCCGGCAAGCGAAGCAGTCAAGGCTTTCCCGGCAAACGTCAATGTAGCAGCCACTTTAAGCGTTGCAGGCATAGGATTTGAGAAGACAGAAGTAAGAGTAATTGCCGATCCGACGATCACACGCAATATACACGAAATCACAGTGGTGGGCTCTTTCGGAGAATTTGCAACAAAAGTTGAGAATGTCCCCTCCCCTTCAAACCCTAAGAGCAGCTATCTTGCACAACTGTCTGCAATAGCGACTTTGAAGAAGATATCGAGCCCTTTTCAGATAGGGACCTGAAAATCCGCCAGACTTATTGAATAAATTTCTAGTGATCCCATGCAGGATATAAGAAAAACCATTGAAAGGATCAATGAACTAAAGCATATGCGCAATGCTGTCATCCTTGCCCATAATTACGAAAGGGGTGAAATCCAGGATGTAGCTGATTTCACAGGCGACTCCCTTGGTCTCAGCCAGCAGGCAGTGCAGCAGAAGGCAGATGTTATAGTATTTTGCGGAGTGCATTTCATGGCAGAGAGCGCTGCCATCCTGAGCCCGCACAAAACCGTTCTGCTGCCAGAGCTCCATGCGGGATGCCCTATGGCATCAATGGTGACTGCCGGCGCTATGCGTGAAGAAAAGAAGAAATATCCAGAAGCTGCTGTTGTCTGTTATGTCAATTCTACTGCAGAGGTCAAAGCAGAGAGTGATATCTGTTGCACCTCGGCAAATGCCATCGAGGTCGTCAACTCCCTTAATGAAGAGGAAGTGCTCTTTGTTCCCGACAGGAATCTTGCAGATTATGTGGCAAGGAACACTGATAAAAGAATAATCCCATGGAATGGACACTGTCCCACACATAACCAGATACTTGTAAGCGATATGATAAAAGCCAGGAAAGCGCATCCTGATGCAGAAGTGCTTGCACACCCGGAATGTCGCAGAGAGGTCCTTGACCTGTCAGATAAGATATACAGTACCACAGGAATGCTGGATCACGCCGGCAGATCAGCAACTAAGGAGTTTATTGTTGCAACTGAAAAAGGCATCCTTCACAAACTGGAAAAGGATAATCCTGGCAAGAAATTCTATAGTGCATCCGATTTCGCTGTATGTCCCGATATGAAGGCCATAGACCTTGATGCCCTTTTGCTCAGCCTTGAGAAGATGCAGCATATAATATCTGTTCCGGAAGATGTGAGAGTCAGGGCAAAGCTTGCACTTGACCGCATGCTTGCGATCAAAAGGAACAGATAGAGAGCGGAGCTTAACAAAAAATGAAGGCATATCTGGAACTGATGCGTTATGGCAATTGCATCATGGCTGCGATTGCTGCATCCATAGGGGTTTTTATTGCATACAATATTCTGTCAGTGAATACTCCGGGTAGTTTGCCATTCCCTTTCTACGGATCTGCTCTTGTATTTCTGACTGTTTTCCTGGTGACCGGAGCCGGGAACGCCATCAATGACCATTATGATGTTGAGATAGACAGGATTAACAAACCCAAAAGACCGATACCTTCAGGAAGGATTGGCACCTCTACAGCTCTTTATTTCTCACTTGCATTATTTGTAGCGGGTACGGTCAGCGCGTTCATGATAAACATTCCCTGTGGAATTATAGCTATTTTCAACTCCTTGCTCCTGATATATTATGCAAAGAGCCTCAAGCGCACGGCTTTCCTTGGAAATCTGGCTGTGGGCTACCTTACCGGATCGACCTTCCTCTTCGGAGGAGCAGTATTCTTTGAAAGAGGCGGGCTTGAAAGCGTTTTCGTGTTATTCCTGCTTGCAACTCTTGCAACAGTTGCCAGAGAGATAGTCAAGGATATAGAAGACATGGATGGCGACATGAAGGACGGCGCAAACACTCTCCCAATAGCTATCGGCGCCAGAAAGGCGGCTTATATTGCAGCATCCATAGGCCTTGTCGCTGTGCTGGCAAGTCCGCTGCCTTACTTGCAGTCCCTTATGAGTACCAGGTATCTTTTCCTCGTAGCTATCGCTGATCTGCTGTTCGCGATTGCAGTCTATGAGATACTGTTAAAGGATAACCCTGCCGGATCGTCCCGCCTGTTCAAGATGGCAATGGCCTTTGCACTGCTATCCTTCCTTGCCGGGGCCTGACTGACATAGCTGGCTCGGTTCAGTACAGAGAGACCATTCCCCTTGCAAGCTCCATGGTGAACCGCTGAATATTCTCCAGCTCGGTATCTATTACTTCTTTGACTTCTTCCCTGACAGAATCAACAGAACCTTTTTTCATGAGTATCTGGGCTGCTGCGACCTTTGGCTGATCGATAGCGACACCGATGTCACTCAAAAGCCACACATACGCCTCCTCCACATCAGGCACACTGGTATATATCCGGTCTGCAATGCGATGTGAGAGTATATTGTATATCTTGCCCACATGGCTCACCGGGTTCTTGCCAGCCGCCGCCTCACTGCTTGCCGGGCGGTTAAGAGAGATTATACCGTTGACACGATTGCCACGGCCCACCTGCCCGCAATCTGCATCCTCGGCTGAAGTCCCTGTAACAGTAGTATAGATACCTTCCAGACCGCGCCCGGGAACGTCAAGGTTGTTCAGTTTGAGAGATGTGTTAAGTGAGACTTTATTCTCTTCCAGATAACCTGATATGTAAGCCTGTATGGAATCTATCAGATCATCCTTCATGCGGAAGTAATGTTCTTCAGATTCTACAAAGCTGTCTATAAGAGGCATGGCTACGGTCATGTCAAAGCTCTTTCCCCTCCTGACTCCCATCACCTTTATATCTTCACCTGACTCCGGATATTGTTCCTTGAATGTGGAAGAGTTAAGATGCTTTTCCGTATCTAACACCATCCTTTCAGTGAAGGAGAGGGGCGCATATCCTACAGCTGCAGAAGTATCATTGGCTCCCAGGAGCTCTCCACCCCTCCTGAAAATATCTGTCAGTTCCGAGGAACCTGGTTTTAGTTCCACCTGGTAGTCCACATGTTCAGGCTTGACAAAGCGAAGATTCTCATCGAACCATCTGGTGGCCGTATCGATAGCTATGCCGCATACATCTATCTCCTCTCCTTCTGCCTCGAAGGTAGCGCGGTCCCCGATAACCAGGAGCATGGGATTCACAACCATCCCGCCTCCAAAGATGCCCGCTACCTCCCCGGCCACTAGCAGGCACTTGTCTGTATTATGGTGAAGTATGGTGCCAAAACGCTCCAGATATTCCCCGGACAGGTTCACCGATATCCTGTCCATCACAGCATCGCATATACTGTCAGGGTGCCCTTTTCCTTTCCTCTCTACTATCTCCAGGTCCTGCGCAGCCGCACAGGATGCCCTGAATTCCTCTACTGATATATTCCTCATTTCTTTACCCCCCATGTAACCCCTACATGTTTTCCTATTAGCGCGAATGTGGTCCTGATACAATGGCCGGCGGGCGTATCAGGGTTTCAAGCAAGCGATCATATATCCGATTCCTTATCCCAGGATAGATTTGCTACTGATGCGTGCTCCATGTATTCCTGCAGTATCATAGGAAATGTGCTTGCTGGAACAAACCTCACCCCAAGTTCTTCCGCCCATTTCTGTATCCCAAAATCACTTGCCACTACCGCTGCTTCCAGTTCCCTGGCAAGGATTAGCACGTCAATGTCCGGAGCACTGTCAAGAATTCCATAGCGCAGAGCACTTCGATATTTGTTCCTGAACTTACCGATATGGACCCCGATGACACCTCTCTCGACATCAGCCTCAATATCTTTCTTGTTATCTGCTTTTGTCGGGATGAGCAGGCAATCGGTGGATGACTCCCATATGGTTTCCTCGGCTATTACCATTCCTTTGTTGATGCGCTCCCTCATGTGCGAGACATATTCATGGAAAACTTTGGATGGGATCTGCACGTTATACCTGTCCGGAGCCTTTTTCACCAGCCATGTATCGATCTTTGCTATGACATCGGCATCACAGCCATTGTTCTGTGCGAAATCACGCAGCTCATTGTACACGGATGGGAAGGGCACATAACAACTGATACCAAGCTTCAGGCGTGCAGATGCTATCAATTCCAGCACTTTCCTCATCCCGTCGCACATACCCGCAACATTAAGCTTTTCGCGGGCCTGCAGATCGGTGAGTGCGGTAGTATCCAGAACAAAACGTTGCCTTAGCATATAAACCCCTGAGCAGATCACAGGTTTTGTTTAAGCTTAACCTGCTATTAATAAAGGGAATCCCAGGCTTAAGTATTTTTGGTAGTCCCCGGTAATCTATACATTATAAAATGGGAGTAGATTACAATAAATATATATACATACCTATTTAAACTATTATCAAAACTATCAGGGATAAAATGACAAAAGTACTGGTTGTTGAAGATAATCTTATGAACATGGAGCTTGTCACCTTTATTCTGACAGCCGGCGGCATTGATGTCACACAAGCTTTCGACGGACCTGAAGCACTTGACAAGATAAAGGAAAAAACATTTGACCTTATACTCCTTGACATCCAACTCCCGGGAATGGATGGGATCGAAGTTATCCGGAACATAAATACAGATAAGGTAGTCCTGAATACACCTATAGTTGCATTGACAGCCCATGCGATGCAGGGAGATGAACAAAAGTTCATCGATGCGGGATGCGTCGGGTATATCTCAAAACCGATAGATATCTCAACCTTTGTAGAGAGAGTAAACTCATACATAGCAGGCGGAGGAGCAAAACCTGAAGATACGTAACAGGACAATTGTAATCCTTGCAACCACATTCATCTGCCTGTTCGTCTTGCTTGCCTTGACTACAGAATTAATAATTGAGGATAGTTTTTCCAGCCTTGAAGAGCGGGAAGTTGCAACTAATGTTTTCAGAGCCAAAGCATCTATTGATTCCAGGACAAATAATCTTCTGGCTACGGCGAAGGATTGGGGCCAATGGTCAGACACCTATGAGTTTATGCAGGGAGACAGCAGTTATATTGATAATAATCTTGATGTCGTGACTATGGCAAACCTGCAGATAGATATGATGCTGTTCTATGATATCTCCGGTAATCTCTACCATGCTGCCGGAGTGGATCATCATACCTATGAAGAAAGAGAGATATCAGCAGCTTTTATCGACCACGTAAATAAAGAGCATCTTCTTTTCTCAGAGCCCTCTCTTCAAAAACAAATCTCAGGAATAATAAGCACTCCAGAAGGACCGATGATGGTTGGAACAAGTGCTATAACTCCAAGCCCCAGCGAAGAAACTGTTGCAGGCACTATTGTGGTCGCAAAGTTCCTGGATCCCGAGTTTGTCGAGGAAATGGAGGAAATGACCCAGCTATCTATAAATATAAAAGAGGTTGATGATGAGGTTTCAACTCTGGCTGAAAACACCGCCATCCTGCAAGGTAACGGACGTTTAAAGATAGATACTATAAATAAGGGCACTGTCACAGGCACCACCATAGTGGATGACATTAACGGCATCCAGGTACTGAACCTGCAGATAGAGATGCCAAGGGATGTTTACCAGCAGGGTCAGTCTGCCATGAAGTATGTACTGTTTGCCATGATTATAATTAATTTACGGGCTTGTACTCTTGCTACTGATGGAAAAATCCGTGCTGGCGCGTCTTACCCTTCTCAGCCGTAACGTAAGCGCGATCACTGAGAAGGGATCGCTTTCTTCCCGTGTGCATATGGATGGAAACGACGAGTTGCACATGCTTGCAGACGACATAAACTATATGCTGCAAACACTGGAAAATAACGAAATCGAACTCCAGGCGGCTGAGCATGAGAACCAGCAGAAGATGGCTACAGTGCTTGCAAACATAATCAGCGGGATTCTGATCATAGACTCTCAGACAAAAAGAATAGTAGATGTCAACCCTGCGGCAGAGGAGATCATCGGGCTTCCTAAAGAAGACATAGTAGGACATAAATGTCACGATTTCATGTGCTCTGCAGAGAAGGGAAAATGTCCGATAAGTGATATTGGGATGAGTATGAACAGGTCAGAGTGCATGATGCTCAATGGAGAAGGTCAAAAGATATGGATTCTTAAATCGGTAGTACCTGTGACGCTATCAGGAAAGGATTACTTTGTCGAGAGCTTTGTGGACCTGAGAAAGATAAAGGAAGTCGAAGAGAAACTCATCCAGGCAAGGGTAGCAGCTGAGACTGCAAACCGTGCCAAGAGCGATTTCCTTGCAACCATGAGCCATGAGCTGAGAACACCTCTTAACTCTATAATCGGATTTTCTGACCTTATAGCCAGTGGTAGCGTTGGAGAAATATCCGACAGGCAGAAGCGATTCATTGAGAACATATCCACAAGCGGGAAGCATTTGCTTGCTCTCATAAATAACGTACTCGATCTGTCGAAGGTAGAAGCAAACAAGATGGAGCTGCATTGTGAGATTTTCTCTGCTGCAGATGTATTCTCCGAAGTGAAACAACTCATCTCACCCCTTGCTGCCAAAAAAGGACTCATGGCAGAATTCATCATAGAAAATGACATTACAAACATATATGCGGATAAGACAAGATTCAAGCAGATACTCTTTAACCTGATCAGTAATGCCATCAAATTCACACCATCAAAGGGCACTGTCACTATTTCTGCAAGCCGGAAAGAATATATGGCAAGGTTCACTGTCACAGATACAGGCATAGGGATATCAGAGGATGGGAAAGGCAGACTGTTCCAGCCCTTCACACAACTGGATTCTTCAATAAACCGCCAGTACGCAGGAACAGGACTTGGACTATCCCTTGTGAAGCAATTCATAGAGATGCACAATGGAAATATATGGGTTGCCAGCGAGGTTGGAAAAGGCACAACCTTCACTTTTGAATTGCCCCTGATAAAAGGAGATGGAAATAAAGTAAGTCCGGGAAAGGCTGCAGGCATAGAGAATGCATTGGACGAGACAAATATTGTGTCTGGAACTATCAGGCCGGAAAATTCGATTTGCGAGAAGCCATTGATCCTGGTGGTCGAAGATGATGACAATTCCAGGGAACTGCTTGAGATAACCCTGGAAAATGAAGGTTACCGTGTGGCATCCGCGTCCTGTGGAAGGGAAGCTATCAAGCTTGCCGGGAAATTAAAGCCTCTCGCGATCACTCTGGACATCATGATGCCCGGTATGGATGGCTGGGATGTCCTCAAACACCTGAAAGAAGAGGAATGGACAAGGGAAATACCCGTGATCATTACTTCCATGCTGGATGACAAAGAAATGGGCAAGACATGGGGGGCAGTTGACTATTTCATTAAGCCTGTCGAGAAAGAGTTTCTGATAGCCACGCTGGAAAAGATAGAAAAGGATGCTTCAAAAAAATAATTTGTAAAAATGCAGCGGACAAATCTCGGAAGGCCCCTTCCTCTGAACTTGCTCTCCTTGAATGCGTTTGTAACCACATTCAGTTTTTCAACACATTCAGAGCCTATCCAGATATTCAGCGAGCTTGTCCAGAGATTCGAACCAACCCTGCTCCATATTAGCAAGATCGGTTTCGCTGATGCTTTCAATGTTGGGGTATTTCAGGGTCAACTTCGTCTTATCATCCTGTCCTTTGAATGTCACTGTAACAAGCATTTCAAGTGGCCATTCTCCGCTCGTCCCATAGTAGGAAGCCGGGACAACGTTGCCTTTCTCATCTGCAAAGGAATCCGTGGCTACGATTCTCTCCATGGGCACGATCTCGCGATAAACGCCGGTGCTCCAGAAGTCCTGGCCCTCGGGTGACCGCATGCAATAGAGATATGAGCCACCTGATCGACCCTGCAGAAGGGTGATGTGAAACACTCCCATTCCCCCTTCACTTCAATAATATTTGCTTAAGCTCAGAACATATTATCTCCTGGATGCAAACTGCACAACCCTATCCCGAGGGAATAATGCCAGAACTACTTTTCTGCCAATTACCAAAAATTCTTATCAGGACTGTAGCATAACACGCAGCCTGATTTACGAGAAACAGATTAAAAATCAAAAAATACCGGTGCTTTCAGGACATTGAAATTGCATCGACAGGGCAGGTATCCACACAATCACCACAATCTACGCATGCTTCCGCATCAACTACGGCAAGGTCTTTACCATTCATTGAGATCGCTTCCACGGGACATGAATCTACACATGCTACACACCCGGTACAAAGATCCTTATCGACAATAGCTGGCATCTGATTTCACTCCTATATTTACCTTTACAAACGACAATATAATGATAGTGTGGAACCCTCGGATAAATACCTGTCGGATTTGACTTGAATACAAGTGTTATTTATATTTTTTCATATATAATTATTTAATAGAAGGTGCCTCCCGGTTATTAATAAGAACGGACACCGATGTAGGTGTTGACTTTGAGGCAATACCCAGAGGTTTTAACGCGGTACTGGATGCTGTGATAAATCCATTGAACATGGCTGCCGATTACGTGGACCGTATTGCAAAAGGTGCTATTCCGGAAAAGATCACAGAACAGTACAACGGAGACTTCAACACCATCAAGAACAATCTCAACACCTGCATCGATGCAATAAATGCCATGGTTGCTGATGCCAATATGCTTTCCAATGCCGCTGTTGAGGGTAAACTTGATGCCCGTGCGGATGCATCCAGGCACCAGGGAGACTACAGGGAAATCATCGAAGGTGTCAACAATACACTCGATGCTGTTATCGGTCCTCTGAACGAAACTGCAAGGGTGATCACAGCCTATGCTGAAGGCGACCTGAGCACCAGGGTGACAATCGACGCAAAAGGAGAATTCAGGCAACTGGGTGATACACTGGATGGCTTTGGTGATACGCTACAGAGCATCATCAATGATTCATGCGAGGTTTTGAATTCCATCTCGTCCAATGACCTGACAAGGAAAATAAATGTTCACGGAGTTGGAGACTTCACACAACTCACAGATGGTGTGGAGAACTGCAGGTTGTCCCTGAACGAGATCGTTGCTCTTGTGAGCGAGAATGCTGAGAGTGTTGCATCTACGGCCGAGCAGATATCTTCCTCCAGCGAGCAACTCTCAGCCGCCAGCGAACAAATCACCAGCATTGTGACCGAGATATCCAAGGGTACGCAGATGCAGTCTGCCAAAGCTGAAGAGGTCTCAAGGGCAATGAGCGATATGAGCATAAGTGTCCAGGAAGTTGCCACTAATTCCGAGAAGGCTGCGCAAGGTGCTGTTGAATCCAACAGGCTCATCCAGAGCCTCGGAGATATGTCCAATGACCTCCTCTTAAAGATGAACGGCATCAAATCTGCAGTCGGTGACTCTTCCGCTGTCATCAAGGAGCTTGATGGCAAATCCAAACAGATAGGAGAGATCGTCAGTCTCATCACAAGTATTGCAGACCAGACCAACCTGCTTGCTCTCAATGCAGCAATAGAAGCTGCAAGGGCAGGAGAACATGGCCGTGGTTTTGCAGTGGTTGCAGATGAGGTTCACAAACTTGCTGAGGATTCAGGTAATGCCGCCAAGCAGATAGCACAGCTCATCCATCAGATGCAGAGCGGGACCCAGAATGCTGTCGCTTCCATGAAAGCAGGGACAGATGAAGTTGCTGCAGGAGCAGCCTCTCTTGAGAAATCGGTCGTTGCTATTGGAAAGGTCGTCGAGGCCGGGGATTCTATAGTAAGGATGGTCCAGGAGATTACCGCAGCTGCAGAAGAGCAGTCTGCTTCGATAGAGGAGGTCACATCTTCCGTGGAAGAGGTCTCTGCAGTTTCGGAGCACTCCGCAGCAGGAGCACAGGAGGCTTCTGCGTCTGTAGAGGAGCAGACAGCTTCAATGCATGAGCTCTCAAAGTCTGCCCAGGAACTTGCGGGCGTGGCTGCAAATATGCAGTCAGTGGTATCTAAGTTCAGGCTGGATACCGGAAGTGGTGATGCATCCATGAACTCAGATAGTGTCCGGAAAAGAGGAACTGAAGCATCTTCAAATATGAAGATGAAAAAAGCAGGGACTTCAAAGAAAGCATTTGTCTGATGCCGTGTGACTCTGCAGTGAAGTTTAGAGGATCAGATACAGAAAGGGATAAAAAAGTCCCTTTTTGTCACATAATTTTTTTCTTTTTTGAAACATTCCATGGATTCGCTTCCTACTGGTATCCGGTTTCCCCGCCAAGATCGGGGACCTTTTCTTCCTCATTGGCAGCATATCTTGCAAACGCCTCGGAGGCCTGCTCATAGAGGCTCATTGCGGTGCGGGACGTAGTTGGTTTGACACGACGTATGGCTTTCATGAAATGAACGGATGTTATCTTGATACCTACTACCCTGGATTTGGCTTCCTCCCTGCTTAGACCGGGAGTGACGATCTCGCGCAGGGCAAGCATGGAGGCTTCGCGGCAGATAGCTTCGATATCAGAGCCTACGTAGCCTTCGGTCATATGTGCCAGCTCATGGACATTCACATCATCAGCAAGAGGTTTACCATGGAGATGTATGTCAAATATTTTTTCCCGGCCTTTAGTATCCGGAGGGCGCACATATATGAGCCTGTCAAAGCGCCCCGGACGCAACAGAGCCGGGTCGACGATGTCCGGACGATTGGTTGCAGCGATTATTACCACGTCCCTGAGCTCTTCAACGCCGTCTATCTCAGTGAGTATCTGGCTCACCACACGCTCGCTTGAGTGGGCATCGATGCTTGATCCACGCTCAGAAGCCATCGAGTCAATCTCGTCAAAGAATATTACCGTCGGAGCAGCCTGTTTAGCCTTGCGGAAGGTTTCGCGCACTGCACGCTCCGACTCGCCCACATAGCGGCTTAACAGTTCAGGGCCCTTGATACTGATGAAATTGGCCTCACTCTCGGTGGCCACAGCCTTTGCCAGCATGGTCTTACCGGTGCCTGGAGGGCCAAAGAGCATGATTCCACGCGGAGGCCTTGTACTCACTGCCACAAACAGTTCCGGATACTTCAAAGGCCACTCCACAGCCTCAGAAAGCTCCTGCTTGGCAGCATCCAGACCCCCAATCTCATTCCACCTCACCGAGGGCACCTCCACAAAAACCTCACGCATGGCTGAAGGCTCGATATTTCTGAGAGCATCGTCGAAGTCCTTCCTGATCACCTGCAGCTTTTCCATGAACTCTGGAGGGATCTCATCCTCCACATCATCTATTTTAAGGTCGGGTAACATCCTCCTGAGAGCGTGCATCGCAGCCTCCTTGCACAGGGAAGAAAGATCTGCACCCACAAACCCATGCGTGACAGCGGCTATTTCCTCGAGGTTAAGCCCTTCCTCAAGAGGCATGCCCCTTGTATGGACAAAGAGTATCTGAAGACGACCTTCACGGTCAGGTATTCCTACTTCGATCTCACGATCGAACCTGCCACCCCTGCGCAGGGCTTCATCAATAGAGTTGGGGCGATTGGTTGCGGCTATGACAACTACCTTGCCCCTTGATGTAAGGCCATCCATCAGGGACAGCAATTGCGCAACTATCCTGCGCTCCATCTCACCCAGGACCTCATCACGCTTGGGGGCAATGGAATCGATCTCATCTATGAAAATTATCGAAGGAGCGTTCTTTTCTGCATCCTCGAATATCTGCCTCAGCTTGTGTTCACTCTCCCCATAGTACTTGGAGACAATCTCAGGGCCGCTCACAGATACGAAATTTGCATCTGTCTCACTTGCAACAGCTCTTGCTATCAGTGTTTTTCCCGTGCCTGGGGGACCATATAGAAGAACACCTTTGGGAGGGTCTACTGCAAGCTTCTGGAACAACTCCGGGTGTTTCAGGGGCAGTTCGATCATTTCCCTTACAAGCCCCAGCTCGCGCTTGAGACCCCCGATGTCTTCATAGTTGATCTGTCCTGCAACGCCCTCCTGCACCACAGTACTCTCCCTGAGATTTATCTGGGTATTCCTGGTAACCACCACAGGACCCGCAGGAATTGTTGAGAGCACTACAAAAGAAACGGGATTGCTGACAGCTTCCACCCTGATTGCCTGTCCTTTAATTATCGGGCGCCCCTCAAGTATCCTCAGGATGAAGCGCGGACCTCCTACAAGGCGGCTTTCTTTTGTGGGTGCGAGAGTTATCTTCTCAGCCTCGCTGACAGTAACCTTCCTGACCACCACCTTATCATCGATGCTGACCTTTGCATTATTCCTGAGGTTACCGTCTATCCGAATGATCTCCTTGCCAGCATCTTCCAGGTATCCGGGCCAGACGATAGCATAACATTTCTCCTTGTTCCGGATCTCAACAATATCACCGCTGATAACCCCGATAGATTCCATAAGGACCTTATCAAGCCTGGCAATTCCCCGGCCTGCATCCCTTGGGTAAGCCTGTCCCACACTTAAGGTAATTTCCTCAGTCAACTATGATCACCACAATAGAATATACGGCATATGCTAACTAGGTAATTGCTCAAACGGGATTTAAAAAGATTCCCACGACAAATAAGAAGATAAAAATGAAAGAGAGATCACATCTCTTTTTTCAGTTTAGCGACCAGTTCTTCCTGTATGACAGAAGTACGGTCACCGCCACATACCATGCCCCGCACGCCGATTATATCAGGCCGGATGCGCCTGAGCATGGGAAGATCCTCAAACTTGAGAGTGCCAGCCAGCGCGGATTCAAGACCATGGTCCCTGATAGCACCTGTGAACATTGTCAACTCTTCCTCGGTCATGAACTCAAAAGTTGAGCGCCCGTCCTTGATGCCTGTATCCACCATTACAACATCGACACCTGCCTGCGCACCGATGGCAGGAAGCAGGTGAGGAGATATGGAATTTATTCTCCTGTGATCAGAATAACCTGATGCTACAACCTTTTTGGAAGAGTCCAGGTCCTTGACAGAGCGTGTGATGTTGGTCAGCATCTCCAGAGCCTGCTCCTCAGTCTGGATATCATAGAGACCCACCTTGATATAGTGAGCACCTGCGACAGCAGCGCCAAGAGCCGCAAGGGAGGCGGTGCCGGGTTTATAGTTGAAGTCCCCTATCGTCGCACTTATAGGCTTTTGAGAGCCTATGGCCTCTTTCACGGATCTAATTACCCAGGGAAAATTAGCTCCCAGTGACCCTTCTTTAGGGTTTTTCACATCGATAATGTCAGCACCACCTTTGTGTGCTGCTATTGCCTCCTCAGGGCTAATGGGACTGACAAGTAACTTCATAGCATAACCTCTTTTTTATAGCATGACAGATGTATGAATTAAATATGTTTCGTATCCTTTTTGTTCTTGACGTATTCAACCGGACAGTAGTTCATGCGCAGGGCGGAAACAGGAGGGAATACAAGCCCATTCACTTTTCCAGCCGCATTTGCGATAGTTCGGATGCTATCAGGATAGTTGATACAGTAAAACCCAGAGAGGTATACATTGCCGACTTAAATCTCCTTGAAGATATAGGCAAGAGGGAAAAGAACTTTGAAGTCATCCAGGAAGTAGCCCGGAGAGCAAAGACAATGGTTGATGCCGGAATAACATCTCTTTCCGAAACTGAGGATATACTGGAGATAGTACCCACAATCGTACTTGGCACTGAAACAGCCTCCCTTGAAACAATAGAGGAAGTGTCTGTAAATTATCCGGGCCGCGCTGTAGTCAGTATTGACAAAAAATACGGCAGGATACTTACCAAGGATCCCGCTATGCCGGATGACCCCTTTGAGATAGTAAAGATACTCAACAGGTTCGATCTGCAGGATATAATAATCCTTGACCTTGACAGGGTCGGTACAACAAGCGGTGTAGACTCACAATTCTTAAGTAAAATAGCATCGATGTCAGAGCACAATGTACTTCTTGGCGGAGGAGTCCGCAACATCGAGGATATAGAAACACTTGAAAAAATAGGCCTTGAGGGCGCCCTTGTGGCAACTGCCCTTCATAATAGATCACTTCCTCTTGAGAAAGTACAATAAGATCACAATTCATTAGTTAATGGTGTAAATATGGCAGAGAATGAGGAATTAGTTGAAGTTGGCGAAGGATATGCCGAAATAAAGATGGGAGCAGGCTGGTTCCTGACAATCACCCTTGCATCCAGTGAAAAATACGAGAATGAATACATAGAGATAGCAAAAGAGAGAGCCGGGCAGAAAAAAGGGCGTTTCAACCTGAACCCCAAGTATGCGCGCACATTGGGCGAGGCGCTTATCAAATTCGCCGATGCTAACGAGCTTTAGGCCTATCCGGGTTACATGCAGCTTTGCTGAATGTGACCCAGAAAACACTGCCTTTTCCCTCAGGATTATCCTCGACTCCGTAACCGCCGCAGTGCATTTCCATGATACGTTTCACGATCGCAAGTCCAAGGCCTGTGCCCTTGACACCTTTCTTTTCCAGGCGCTTGAAACGATTGAAAACCGAGGTCTTATTCTCATCCGGAATTCCATCGCCCTGATCAGTCACTGTAACCCTGATAGTATCAGCATCTGTCAGGAAAGAGATGTCTATTCTTCCATTTTCCGGACTGTACTTGACAGCATTGGACAGAAGATTTGCAAATACTTCGCTCACTAAAGGATTCACATTGGAATAACATGGGCCTTGTGAAGAAAGGTTCATGGTTATGTTCTTTTCCTGTAAGTAGGATGTGAAATCCAGCAAAGTACTCCTGAACAGGTTCACAAGGTCAGTATGATAATAGTCTATCTCATCAATGCTGTTAAGCTTCTCATATTTGGAAGCACTCTCAATGAGATCAATGAGCCTTTTAGTGCTAGCTTCTATCACTTTAAGCAAATTGAGCTTTTCCTTGTCAATTTCCATTTCCTGCAAGATCTCAACATAGCCTTTGATAGTGCCGGCAGGAGTCAGAAGGTCATGTCTGATGATGTCTGAAAAGAGATCCTTTAATGCATTCAGCTGTTCCAGTTCTGCAGTATGTTTCTCAAGCTCCTCCTCATATTTTTTCTTATCGCTTATATCCAGTATTATCCCCTCAAACATGAACGGTTTACCCTGCTCGTCCTTGTGAAGCAGGGAAAGTTCACGAACCCAGAGAAACTCGCCGGTTTTCCTTAAAAGCCTGTATTCATGAGAAAAGCACGCTTCATCAGCCAGTGTGAACCGGCAAACAGCCTCAAGCAGTTTAGCCCGGTCCTGCGGGTGGATCATATCAATATAATGCATCTTCCCTGATTCGAGTTCCTCTTTGGTGTAACCAAGCTGAGAAATGTTCTCTGATACGAACAGGACAGGCCACCCCTCTTCAGAGGACCATTGCAGAACAATCACAGGGACTTCCCGATAGATCGATTCGAGCTTGCCGAAACCGGATAATTTATCAAGCAAACCCCTCTCCCGAAGGAAATAGTCACTGGTATCTTCAATATAGCAGACCATTCCATAGTAAGCGCCGTCTTCACCAAACAAAGGCACAAGGGATACTGACTGGTGCCGGAGACCTTTTTTAGGTGTGATTATTGGCATATTCTGCCAGGAAGATCTCTGAAGGGAATGTTTAGTATCCAGATAGAACTGCCTGAAGTTTGCTTTCCCTCCAAGAGTATAGTCCGGAATTGAATGGAACAGGCTCTTACCGATAACATCACAGGATGACATTCCCGAAATAGATTCCATTTCTTTATTGAAGAAAACAAAGTTATCATCTTTATCAAAGATGCATATACCCACCGGAGCATCCTGCAGAACCATAGAACCGAATCTCTGTCCTGTATTATCCAATTGTTCACCCACTAATCCTGACAAATGGAAGTCAATAGGTATCTTACACAGGTATTATAAATACATTACTTGCCCACCATATAATATTAATAGGTGCATAAAAGAAGAAATAAAGCAAGTCAATATAAAAACTGCTTTCAAAGGAGATAAACTCCCAGAGTCACAAATATGAAGAGATCGTCCTGATTACATCAGACTCGATCTTATCAGTACTTCTGCAGGCATCTATTATGACAAAAGAGGAGGGGTTTTCTTCAGCCAGGCGCAGGTAGTTCTTCCTGACCCCCTCCAGGAAACTAACTTTCTCGAACTTGGTCTTTTCGCCCCTGGTACCACATCGTGCAACTGCTTCCATAGGGTCAATATCAAAAAGAATCGTCAGATCCGGTGCTATAGTCCACTCTTTATGGATGTCCTGTATCCATTCAAGAGGGTCTTTGAACCTGCCTTGCAGTGTCATTCCCTGATATGCATAGCGGCTGGCGGAATATCTGTCGGAGATAACATTCCTGCCACTCTCCATGGATGGCAGGATCAGTTTGGAGATATGTTCGGCGTGGTCTGCTGCAAAAAGAAAAAGCTCTGCAAGGTGATCCGTGTCAGCATGTATGGCACGATTGACAGCTTCACCTATCCAGCTTCCCGTCGGCTCCCGGGTGAAAACGAAGTCACTAAAATCCGGATTTGAGGCAAGGGACTTTGCCATGGTAGATTTGCCTGAGCCGTCGATCCCTTCAAGAGTTATGAGTTTTCCCTTTGATGGCATGTATCATGAAAGAGAACGGATGATATTTAGCCTATTTGCATCCACGAGAAGTTCATGCACGAGACACGTTCTCAGAATCGCACTGGAAACATTTTACAGGAAAGCGATCCGGGTCTTCCTGGAACAGGAAGTCGCATATGTTGCATCGGAAATATACTGTTGATGGGTTGTAGTCATCCATGATATCACCTTAATTAATATAGAAAATAGTAATATAAAAATCTCTGCCAAAACATATAAAGTAAGGATGCCCATTTTCTGAAAAGGACAAATATATGACGACAATAGGAGTGATCACCAGAGGAAAGTACGGCAGGCGGCTTATTGAAACACTGCTGGCAAAGACAGCTCTTGATGTCGTTCACACATCAGTGCCTGAACAACTCCCGGGTTTTATTGATGAACCGGAAGGATACCTGAGCGAGCTTGCCCTTGATGACGCTGTATTCAGATCAGATATAGTGATAACTTACTCTCTTCATCCTGACCTCACTGCTGCGATTGCGCAGAAAGCCGGAAAGGATGGCGCCAGGGCACTCATCGTACCTGGAGGGGCTTCAAAAGCACCGTTAAAGGAGCTGGAACATATCTCAGAGAAATATGGGATGTACATCGAGATTGAAGATATCTGCTGTACCCTTTCCGATAATCCTGCAATATATGATTTCTCTTCAAAGCTGGCAAGCCCGGTGCTTTATATAGAAACAGATAACGGAAAAGTGTCAGATGTAAAGGTTATCCGCGGTGCTCCTTGCGGGAGTACCTGGCAGATGGCAAAAGAGCTGATAGGCACAAAGATAGAGGATGCGCCTGCCAGGGCAGGCTTGCTGATACAACAGTATCCTTGCAGAGCTGTGCGTGGAACCCTTGGCGGCATCCACCAGTCCGCCGAAATTCACAAGAGTGCGGTTGAGAAGGCCCTTCTCTCGAAACAAAAGAAGGAGGAGTAGGTAACTACAATACATAATCAGAGGAACGTTTGTGATGGACAATGCTGAGATTGCGGATATCCTCAACCGCATGGGCAGGCTGCTGGAATTCATGGGAGGGGACCCATTCAAGATAATGGCCTACGAAAAAGCTGCCAGGAGCATCAAAAGACTTGAAATGGACATAAGTAGCATCCATCAGGAAGGGCATCTCTCAGACGTACCAAATGTGGGGAAAGCCATAGAGGAAAAGATAGAGGAACTGTTGACCAAAGGGACTTTTGAAGCATACGAAAAGACTCTGGCTGAAATTCCTCCCGGAATTATCGAAATAATGGATATATCCGGCATCGGTCCCAAAACTGCAAAGATACTGTATGAAAGACTTGCCATTGAATCCACAGGAGAACTTATCAAAGCGGCAGAAGAGCATCGCATCCGCCGGCTCCCGCGTATGGGACCAAAACAGGAGGAAAGAATCCTGAAAGCAGCCAGGAACCGGGTTCAGAGCAGCGATTTCAGGAGAACTCCTCTTGCAGTTGCGACCGCCATTGAACAACAGATCACTGAGAAACTGAGCGTCAGCCCATATATAAAGAAGGTCGTACCTGTCGGAAGTCTTCGAAGAAAAATGGAAACAGTTGGGAATATTGACCTTTTTGCCCTTTCCGATGAACCTGAAAAAGCCATTGATGCCTTCATGCATCTTGGAAAAGCTGCTCCGGTGCCGGAAATCAGGAATCTGCATGAAGGAAGTGCACATGCAGCTATTGTCCATGAAAACGGCATAAGGATAGACCTGTATGTATGCTCCGGAGGTTGCTGTGGGTCACTGATGCAGTATCTTACAGGTTCAAAAGAACATAATGTCCGCCTGCAGGAAGTAGCGCGTGCCCAGGGATACACTGTCAGCGAGAAGGGATTGATCTGTAAGGAAAAAAGCCGAGATGAGGAAGGATTAACAAATGAAGCCGGAGAGTTTTCAGAAGAAGCAGACATCTATGAACTTCTCGGGCTTGGATACCTCCCGCCTGAACTCCGGGAGGACCGGGGTGAGGTCGAGGCAGGCCTGGAAAGGAGGCTCCCTGTGCTGATAGAGCGAAAAGATATCAAAGGAGACCTTCATGTCCATTCAAGATGGAGTGATGGAAGGAACACTATTGAAGAGCTTGCGTTACATGCAAGAGGACTTGGCTATGAATATATAGCCATAACGGACCACTCACCTTCCACGGGAGTCGCGAACGGCCTGTCCGAGCAGAGATTGCTTGACCATATACGCGAAATAGATGAAATCAATGACAGAATTGACGGTATCAGACTGCTCTCGGGCACTGAGTGCGACATCAGATCCGACGGCAGGCTTGATTACAGCAGCGAGGTCCTGGAGGGACTTGATATTGTTGTCGTTGCCGTGCATGCTGGTCTGGAACAGGACAGAAAAAGCATGACAAAGCGTGTTATTGCTGCGCTTGAGAATGAACATGTGGACATACTTGCCCACCCCACCGGGAGAAAGTTCGGAAAGCGTTCAGGATATGATATAGATATGGAAAAGGTCATGCAGGCGGCTTTTGATAATGACAAGGTCCTTGAGATCAATTCTTCACCTTCAAGGCTTGACCTGAATGACATGCATGCAAGAATGGCAAAGGAAGTAGGAGTGAAGATAGCCATCAATACGGACACGCATTCACTTGCACACTTTGACAACATCGACTATGGTATCGATGTTGCCCGCAGGGCATGGCTTGAGCCTGCGGATGTCGTGAATACGCGTGGATTAAAAGAGATATGTTCCATGTTACGGATATGAAACAGCATTAGATGGACATATTTTAATTTCGGTCTTTTCTCTTTTGTAGTTTTATACGTTGTCCCAGAATACACTTTCCACCCCTGTGGCCTCCAAGGGGATTGAATGTGGTACCCATGGAGTTCATGCACCTTGCCATGACAGCTGCGCCGCGTGCAAGGCCGTCATCCACGAAAACAACGTTCTCCTCGATCTTACGATTGATTCCAAGGTCATCCAGGTACTGCAGGATAAGTCTGGGTTTAGCTCCTGTAATACCTGCCCTGCCAGTAATACCGATGGCAGTATCTTCAAACACAAGGCCTTCTTCCTGTGCTACTTTCACCAGGCGTTGAACTACCCTTGCCATGACTATATCAATTACTGCAAAGAGTGTCTTTAGATTATGCTTCTCATATATCTCCGCTCCTATCTCTGACAACTTGTCCATATCTGTGCCATTGTTGCCAACATCACATCCGATGAGTACAACACCTATGGCATCGGCTGCCTCCGAATTGACTGGAACGCTTCCGTATCTCTTGCGGCCTTTAGGAACTCGCTCTATGAGTATGTACTTGTGGATCCGCTCAGCATACTCTTTTATAGCCTTACTTTTCAGTTTAAGGGAAAGCATACCCAGTGAGGTCTTGTCTGCGACATCAAGAGCAGTTCCTTTCTTGGAATCTACCAGCCCTGTCCCTTTGATAATGGCATCAGGGATCGCACCTGCATAACCACAGAAGTTCCCGATGGTCTTTGCATAAGGCAAATCAGGGCTGATGACCCTGCCATCAAGCGTGGTACCGAAGTCTATGGAGATGCAGGGGTTGCGAAAATCGATATCCACCCATTTGGCTCCCTCCTTTATCCCTGCGGTTGCCAGTTCGCCTTCCATCTCATTCGCGACGATCTCAACCCCTGTCGCTCCGGTGGGAGGCGTGACACTCGCCACAGCCCCGTCAAATACAACCTGTTCGAGCTTTGTGTGCTTGCGAAACCTCTCAGGCACATTGGACATACCCATTGGCGGCGTCATCCTGTTTGGAGGTACACCTGCCATCAGGCAGCCATCAGCAAGGGCTTTTATAAACTCTCCAACCTCATCAGGAGTGTCAAAGCCGGCAACAACACCTGTGGACCTTACCACAAAATGAATATCTTCCTTGATATCGAGATTTGACTGCTTCACTGCTCTAAGCAGGGTGTCCCGCACCATTTCGGCAACCGACTGGCGTGTCAGCTCCACACCATTGAGAGTTCGCCCAAAAACCTCTTCTCCTTCCTCGGGAGGACGGACATCTCTGGTCATGGTCACGATCTTGTTGACAAGGCGGGTCTTCCCGTCCTCGAGATTTGTGGCAGTAAGGATGCACTTGGTTGTGGTGTTGCCTACCTCTACCGATGCTACTATAAAATAAGGTTTGGATTTAAGGTCTATCAGGCGCACTGAAGGGCTTTCTGCGATCCTTGGTTTAAATCCCATTTTTCATTCCTCACATTAAAGGCTGCAGTCTCTGGATAATCCTTTGTTTTGGAACCGCACCTATTATCCTGTCTACAAGCTTGCCATTCTTGAAAACCAGCAGTGCCGGTATGCTGGTTATAGCATATTTTCCAGCAGTAGATTTATTATTATCGACGTTAAGCTTGCCAAAGACCACCTTTCCCTGAAGTTCGGCTGCCAGTTCGTCGATGATAGGAGAGATCATACGGCATGGACCACACCACTGCGCCCAGCAGTCCACAACCGTCAGGTTATATTTTAAGATGAACTCATCAAATACAGCATCTGTGATCTCGACAGGGCTACCCGGGTGCTCACGTTTCTCAAGCCCCTTCTTCAAACCTTCCATTTTCCTCTGCCTTATCTCATCTATTTCGTCCATTTGCTTACCTACCTTTAAAGAACCGGATCATCAATAACACTATAAAATGACGCTTTTTATCACTGCTATTTTTTCTGTATGTAGTTACATGCTTTGATAACTTAAAGTTTTGCATGGTTGTGCAATAATTGTACATAACCATACTGATATGTAATAGAATTATAATATAAATGTTACATCATTAATCATTGCGACTGATAGGAATGGCAGATAAAAAAGGAAAAACCACTCCTGTAACAGACAGGACCATTTTTGACCAAAAATGCATCACATGCGGGACATGGATGCAGAGGACCGTGAAAGTAGGAAGGAACGGGATAGGTTCATTCACATATTTCTGTCCGGAATGCGGCTTGTCTTATACTGTGGATGAATGAGCAAAATGGAAAAATGGTCGCCTGGACAACTGCAACAGATAGAGCCTTATGATTTTGAAAAGCTTCTGGCACAGCTTTTCAGGAAGATGGGATATGCGGTTGAAGAAACACAGTATTCCCATGACAGGGGCATCGACCTAATAATAAGGATAGTTCACTTCGGACTCTCGCACTCATGGATAGTGCAGGCAAAAAGATATACAGATCCCGTGGGAGTGAAAGCTGTCAGGGAGTACAGTAGTCTGAGGTACCGTGACAGGGTCGATGGGGTAATTATAGTTGCTACCTCCAGTTTTACGAGGCAAGCACAGGATGAGGCTGCAGAGCACAACGTCAAACTCATAGACGTTAACCTCCTTGTTGAGATGCTGAACCATTACCTCCCCGAAGAGAACAGGGGATTGTGTACAAAAGAAGCAACAGAAAATGGTGATGTACGGAACCATGAATCTTTTACTATTATGAGGAGAGGAGAGGAATTGCTTGCTGAGGAGCCTGTAAGCCTTGGAAAAGATAAGATGGTCATGGTGATAACAAGCAAGAACATCTTTTTCAAAAAGGAGTCAGGCCTGATTTCCAGAAAAGAAAACATAGAGCAGCGTATAGAGATGAAGGACATGGCGGGAGTACATGCTGACCAGCAGGGCCTCTTCCTTATAGCAGGGCAGAAACGCCTGAAAGTGTATCCTTTGTCCGCAAAGAGAAAAGACAGGATACTGGAACTTCTTGAGAGCCTCAGGCCAGAGTATGTGCGTGGGGAGCACCTGCTTAAGTCTGCAAGGAAGAACTCGACAATGACAATCCTCACAAATAAGCGACTGGCTCAGATTGGCATTGATAACGGGGAAATGGAAGACATTCCGTTATCAAAGATAATAAGTGTTGAAGCAGACGGCGGGTTCTTTAAAAAGGACAGTATCATTGTCTTCGAATCCTCAAATGGTGTGGAAAAGCACTTTTTTGAAGTGGACAACGCCCTGGAGTGGAAAGCTGTCATCGAGCAAAAGGTAAGGGTGGGCTGACATGAGCCTTTCGCATTGTTAACTGTCAAGAAACCCTTAATACCAAAGCACGAAATATAAGTTATACAACCTTGAACAGTTAATGGGAGTATAACATGAACCAAGAGACCATAAAGATCGAAGGGATGATGTGCGGACACTGCCAGATGACAGTGGAAAAAGCAATCAGGGATGTAAAGGGCGTCCAGGACGTGAACGTCAGCCTCGGCGACAAGCAGGCTGAAGTGTCCTACAATCCCGGGATCACAGACCCTGCAACTATAAGGTCCGCGGTCGTCAAAGCAGGCTATAAGGTCATGGATTAAGCAGGGTTTTTGCTGCGGATATTTTCTTGTGTTATCAGATATGAATACACATATCAAAGTGTATGGAATGACCTGTATGCACTGTCACAAGCGCGTGACAGATGCAATCATGGCCATTGAAGGCGTTTCTTCTGTTGATGTCAGTCTTGAGGATGAGAGCGCCACGTTGGAGTTTGACTCCGGGAAGACCAGCCTTGAAGAGATCAGGCAGGCTGTCACGGATGCTGGATATGAGGTCGGTGCAGAGGAATGCGAACTGGAGGAGCCTGCCGGATTGCCTGAGGCTGCCACGCAGGGACAGACTGCATGCCGGATAATCCCTGAAGAAGCGATAGATGAGCAAAAAAGACCTGATCCCGGTGTTTTGGAAGATTCCGTTTTCAGGATATCCGGTATGAAATGCTCGTCATGTGCTCAGAACATACAGGGCGTTCTGGGCAAACGCGACGGGGTTATCTCAGTTACGGTGAACCTTCCTCTTGAGAGAGCCACTGTAAGGTACGAGCCTGCAAAGGTCAGCCCGGAGAAGCTTGCAGAGGATATAGAATCCCTTGGCTACCATGTTGTGAAGGATCGTGTGACTCTCAATGTGGGAGGAATGACGTGCGCTTCGTGTGCCCAGAACGTCGAGAAGGTGCTAAAGAGGCTTGACGGTATCAGTTCGGTCAATGTTAACGTGTCCGTGGGGAAAGCCCGGATCGAGTACAATTCCTCTGTGGTTTCGGTAGAAGATATGAGAAAGGCCATCGAGGGCATCGGTTACTCGGCTTCCATGCCTGTTGACAGGCAACTTGCCGAGGACCGGGAAAGGAAAGAAAGGGAAGACGAGATCCGGAGACAGAGGAACAACCTCATAATTTCGGTAGTGATTGCAATCCCTGTCATGTTAGGAAGCCTGAAGCCGGTCTTCCCTGATTACTTTGGCTTCGTCCCGGATATCCTGGCCAACAGGAACGTGCTGTTTCTGCTTACAACCATCGTCATGGTATTCCCAGGAAGACAGTTCTTTGAGGGAACTTACCGGGGCCTGAAGCATGGAGTGACCGACATGAACCTGCTCATCGCCACAGGAACCGGCGCGGCCTACATCATAAGTGTTGCTTCAAGCTACCTGGACCTGGGGCCCGGCTACCATCATCTGTATTACGATACTGCCGTTATGCTTATTGCGTTCATTGTGCTCGGGAGGTACATGGAGGCCCGCGCCAGGGGCAGGACATCCGAATCCATCAAGAAGCTCATAGGGCTCCAGGCAAAGACCGCACTCATAATTGTCGACGGGCAGGAAAGAGAAGTGCCTGTTGAGAGCGTCGAGGTCGATGACATTGTTTTTGTCAGGCCAGGGGAAAAGATACCTGTTGACGGCGTAGTGATCGACGGGACATCAGCAGTTGACGAATCCATGATCACGGGAGAGAGCATCCCTGTTGACAAGAGCAAAGGGGATGTTGTGATCGGCTCTACATTAAACCGCAGTGGAGCCATGAAACTACGCGCCACCAATGTGGGCGCCGATACCGCACTTGCGCGTATAATAGAACTGGTGGAGAACGCACAGAATTCCAAGGCACCCATACAGAGAATTGCAGACGTTGTCGCCGGCCACTTTATACTCATAGTCCATGTACTGGCACTGGCAGCTTTCTTCTTCTGGTACTTTATCGGATTCGAGAGGTACGACGTGACCCTGAACTCAGGGATAGCGAGCCCCTTCCTGTTCGCACTGCTCATCTCCATCACGGTGCTTGTGATATCGTGCCCCTGTGCAGTAGGTCTTGCAACCCCTGCGGCCATAATGGTGGGCACAGGCAAGGGTGCTGAGAACGGTATACTCATCAAGGGCGGAGAAGCACTTGAAAGAACGCTGAAAATAGACACCATTGTCTTTGACAAGACCGGGACGCTCACAAAGGGAGAGCCTGAGCTTACGGACATAGTTCCTGTTGCAGAGCTCAGCGCCGATGAAGTGCTTGAGATGGCAGCGAGTGCTGAGAAGGGTTCTGAGCATCCGTTGGGAGAAGCCATCGTCAGGGGTGCAGAGCAACGCAAGCTTAAGTTAAGGGACGTTGAAGGTTTCAGGTCCATTGCCGGTAAAGGTGTGGAAGCGACCATTGAAGGCAGCAGGATATTGCTTGGGACCCGCAAGCTGATGACAGACAATGGTATTGACATCTCTTCGGTGGAAAAGACAATGGAAAGCCTTGAAGCACAAGGCAGGACAACCATGATAGCCGCAAGGGACGACAGGTTAGTAGGACTTGTAGCAGTCGCCGACACCCTCAAAGAGAACTCGAAGGAAGCTGTGGAGAAGATACGCAGCATGGGCATCGAGGTTGTTATGATCACCGGCGACAACCGCAGGACGGCCGATGCGATTGCATCAAGCATTGGTATCACACGGGTGCTTGCAGAGGTGCTTCCTGAGGACAAGGCCTCTGAGATCCGCAAACTGCAGGAGGAAGGCCGTATCGTTGCGATGGTGGGTGACGGCATTAACGATGCTCCCGCCCTGACCCAGGCAGACATCGGCATAGCCATGGGAGCAGGAACCGATGTTGCCATGGAGTCAGCACAGATAGTGCTCATCAAGAACGATCTGAGAGACGTGATAGCTTCCATCAGGCTTAGCAGGCTCACAATGAACAAGATCAAGCAGAACCTCTTCTGGGCCTTCGGCTATAATACACTGGGCATACCTCTGGCTGCGGGCCTGCTTTACCCGGTGGTGAAGACTATTCTCATCAGCCCGGAACTTGCAGCGGCCTTCATGGCACTGAGCTCGGTATCAGTAACCACTAACTCCATGCTGATGAAGAGAAAGAGAATAAAATAGAACAACAGCCGGAGGCCAGATATATATGAACGATCAGAACATGAGCAGAAAGAAAGGCAGGTACACCCTCATAGCAAGCCTGGTGACATCCATCCTGTTAGTGATCCTCTTTGCAGTCCTCTCCACGGCAGTGAACAGTTCAAGGGCAGTGCCACTTTACACACAGGTTGACATAATCGCAGGGATGATATTCGTCTTCGTGCTCAGTATGATTGTGTCGGCCTCTGTATGGCCTGCGGTCATTGAGAAAAGGGTGAAGGACAGGTAGAGCAGCAGCTATATTCTGCACTTCAATCAATATTACGGCTCGAGGTCAGAGTGTGGGTTGATGTCGCATCCCGTACAAGGCAGGCACATGGTTTCGAAGATATCAGCGCGCAGTCCATGCTCATCCAGCTTTTCCCGCAGGAAACGATTGAGCATAAGAAGTCTTTCCGCAGAAGGCCTCTCAATGAACACCTCACCTTCTCTCAGAGGATGTCTCGCAGCAGCCCTGAGTATGGGGACGACACCAATGGAAACCAGCTCTTCTATGCCTTTCATGGCAGACTCGTCAGATTCCCCGAGACCGATGATGAAGTTGGAACAGACCTTGTTCCGGCCGAATATTTCCACGCCTTGCCCAAGAGCCTGAAGGATGAATTCGAGATCCTGTTCCGGACAGACCTTCCTGTAGATATCCCGGTCCATTGTCTCCACATTATACTTCAGTTCATCCGCACCAGCACTTTTAAGCCTGCGGGTGGAGTCCTCTGTAGGATAGACAGAAACACCTATGGGGACAGAGTATATATTTCTGAGCTGTCGGATGAGCTTTTCAGCCCGGTCAACTTCCGCTTCTGCTGACTCCTCGACACCGGAAGTTATGGATATTGCCTGCATCCTGCCGGTGCTGTGGGCTTCCTCCATCATCTTCAGCATCTCATCCATGGACTTGACCTTGCCACTGAGCTTGGGAACAGGGCAGAATTTGCAATCGAAGATGCATTTCTCGCACATGGTGATGAAAGCCTGGTCAGGACAGTGGATGAGTTCAGGCTCAATGCTGCCTCTCGCAAGTTCGGTGCCGTCTTTGCTTATGACAAGCTCACTGTCCTGCATCCGGGCTTGCAGTGGTGAATCCTTTTTGACGGCAAGACGGACACGGTGCCCTGCAGAACTGAAAAAGAAGGCTACATTCCCGGCTCCGGGACCGGCTGTGGGGATGGTTAACCTGTGAATGAGAGAAGGATCCATGTTCACGGAACCTATTGAGATAAGCTGTGCTTTGGTTTCTGGCCTCATGAGTTCTCCGATACCAAGGGATGAGACGTTTTTTAGTTACGATATGTGCTATCTTCTGTGCAGGAATATTTTATTCTTTTCCTAGAATCAGCCAGGACATCAGGAAACTTCATGATTATACGCTTCAATTTTTATTATATAGATAGAAGGTATATTTATCTGGCATAATAACACAACTTTAAAAAGGTAAAGTATGCCAATCGATCCCATATGTAAGAACAAGGTGCAGGAAGACACTCCGTACTTCACAGAATACGGAGGGAAAAAATATCGTTTCTGCTCACCCGAGTGCAAAACAAAGTTTGATCACCTTGAAAAAAGCGTTATACGCCTCAAAAGGTCCATTGCCGAGAATGAGCGGATATCTTTTGGAAATCTGAGACGGGACATCATCAAGCCTGGAATATGCACCCTTTGCGGAGCCTGCGCTGCATCATGCGAATCCATTGCAATCGAGAACGAGCAGCCAAAACTTGTAGGCAAATGCACTGCCTGCGGAGTATGCTACAACCAGTGTCCCCGGACAATAACCACCGAAGAAGGCCTCATCGGCAAGATACGTCACGCCTACTGCGCAAAGACCGCGATACCGGACCTTAAGGGACAGGACGGGGCGGTGGTCACTTCCATGCTGGCATACGCCCTTGAAGAAGGACTCATAGACTGCGCCATAGTGACTGTGAAATCCGAGGAAGAGCCCTGGAAACCAGTGCCTGTCATAGCAAAGACATATGATGAAGTTGTAGAAGCCGCCGGGAGCATTTACAGCCACAGCATGACTATCGAATCCCTGATGAGTGCCGTAAAGCAGGGCATGAGAAGTATTGCATTTGTGGGTACAAGCTGCAATATTGATGCAGTTTACAAGATGCAGAAGAGCCCTTACGGTTTCCTGCACCTGTTCATGCGTGCCAATATCCTGAAAATGGGACTTTTCTGCATGGACACTTTCTCTTACGAGGGGATAAAGGAGTTTGTCCAGAGCAAGGACATGCGCCTGGAAGATATCGAGTCCATGAAGATCCGCAAGGGAAAGTTAGAGCTGCAGGCTTCGGAGGAGCTAAAGGTCTTTGGCCTTGAGGAACTGGACCGTTACAGGAGCAGTTCATGCAAGTACTGCACTGATCTTACTGCAGAAAGTTCTGATCTCTCCTTTGGAGGCGTCGGGACCCCCAAGAACTGGACCACGGTGCTTGCACGCTCGGGGCTTGGCTACGAGATCTATAATGAGGCGGCGGATAATGGTTACATAGAGTCCCGTCTGCTTAAGGAAAAGGAAATGAACAGCGTGCTCAACCTTGCAAAGATGAAGAAGATCCAGATGTATTCACTGCACCGCAGGGAGAATCCCTGATGAAGCATGCCAGCCACATGCACCTCCAACCTATTTTTAGATGTAAATTATATTTCAGTTGCCAGTTTTTTCGAACTCCATCCCCCTAAGATGGACAATTTTCCGCAGGCATCCTGAAAGAGAACTTTTGGGCATTAAGCCTCTATATTTTTAAGGACAGTCGCACAATATCCAGTCATGCCCTCCCAAAAATACCACGATTATGTCCACGGCTACTCCGAAAGGGAGTCTGTCCGCCTCTGCGACCAGGCAAGCACACTTGAAGAGCTCCTGCACAGCGATACCAAGTACCCCGCAGGCAGCCAGGTACTTGAAGCCGGATGCGGCATCGGCGCCCAGACAGTAATCCTCTCAAGGAACAGCCCGCAGGCCCGGATAACATCCATAGATATCTCAGAGGATTCCCTGAACAAAGCCAAGGAACGTGCCGCCAGTGAGGGGGTAAAAAATGTGGAGTTCCGAGTGGAGAACATCTTCGAGCTGCCCTTTAAGGATGAGAGCTTCGACCATATCTTCGTCTGCTTCGTGCTGGAACACCTCAAGGAGCCCGTCAAGGCGCTGACCAGCCTGCACAGGGTACTGAAGAAAAGCGGCACAATCACAGTTATCGAAGGAGACCACGGCTCATGCTTCTTCCACCCCGAGACCGAAGCCGGAGTAAGGGCCTGGAACAGCCTGGTGGAAGTTCAGGCAAGGCTGGGTGGCAATTCACTTATCGGCAGGCAGGTCTATCCACTTCTCAGGAAGGCAGGCTTCAGTGATGTTACTGTCTCTCCCCGCATGGTCTACAGCGATGCCAGCCGCCCTCACATGGAGGAAGGCTTTGTGAGAAAGACCATCATCCCCATGGTGGAAGGCGTCAGGGAGAATGCCATCGAGATGGGGATAATCGATGCAGGAACTTTTGATAGGGGAATTGGGGACCTGCACAGGACGGCGGGGGAGGAAGGGACGTTTAATTATATGTTCTTTAAGGGTATGGGGAGGAAATGACATCCCCTTCTTTTTCTTTTGATGCCAGAGAAGCAGAAGAGTGACTTAATTGCACTCGACCCTTTTCAGCACCATTTCCTGTGCAAATGCGTCAGCTACTTCTATGGTTGCGGCTTCTATCCGGGTTGTGTCTCCCATGATATCCATAAGGAACACATTTCCGTCCTTCTTCCGGGCCTTGATTATATCCGTCGCCACGACCGTCCTTTCGCCGTTCTCTTCCAGGTATACAGTAAAATCGCACATACTATCGTCCTCTGTTAATCTTTCTCATAATCAGCCGTGATGACATTCATTATATTCCTTATATCTTCAAGGACCGGGGAATCCGGCGCCATGTCCAGTATGAGGCTTCCCATCCTGTCAGCCTCTATGACCTTTTCGTCATATCTTACGGGGTAGGTCCTTTCTCCGTTGAGACACAACTCATCAGCCACCAGTTCAAGTTCTTTCCCGTCACGGATCTTATTGACAACAACAAGCTGCCTTTTGATGTTAAGGTCCCGTGCCAGCTTCAGAACGTGCCTTGCCACTTCCATGGATTTGGGGAAAGATTCCGCGATTACAAGGTTGTGATCGTAGTTCACTGCCAGGCCCCTGCCCAGTATCTCGGAACCTGCCTGTGAATCCACTATCACGATATCATACTGGTCTGACCACAGCGCTAGATAATCTATAAGGCGCTTGACTATGGAGATATAGGAACAGATGCATCCACCGCCACCTTCTGAAATGGTGCCCATGACAACAACCTTCACATCATCCTTCGCAGTCACCTGGTATTTTTCAAGGAATGCGTCGATGTTTATATTCGAGCTGTGGGTATGCCCCTCTTCCTCCCCGTCAAAGTCATCCTCGTAGAACTGCTCGTGTATCTCCTTCTTATCTTCCGCAAGGGTCCTGACCGTAGAAAAAGGCACGCCCAGTGACATTGCAAGGTTCATGCTCGGGTCGGTGTCTATGACCATTACGCTAAATCCCTGCCTGGCAAGCAGGCGTGAAAGAGTGGCTACGATAGTGGTCTTTCCGGCTCCTCCTTTGCCGGTCGCGATAATCTTCCTCATGTATACATTTCTCCATTTTTGATTGACGTGGCTCTCATCTCATGAGACCACTTTAATTAGATCACATATTCAGGAAACGTGATTTATGAAAACACATCATAACTTAAATGCATTTCGTATTAAGAACACACATCAAAATAAGACTAAATATTTAATTAAGTACAACTTAAGGAGTTCAAGACATCCCCATAACCGCCTGTGTTCCGAATTTTCGATACAACAGAGGATGATCAAGTGAAACAGTCATAATACAGGCACACCATATATTTGTGAGGGTTTAGAGCCGATATGCAGATATTCAGGTATGGAAAGAGGGAGCTGGATCATCTTAAGAAAAGGGATGAGGCACTTGGCGCTGCCATAGACCGGATCGGGATGCTGGAATTCGAGGTAGTCCCCGACCTGCTCGCGAGCCTTGTAAAGAGCATCATCACCCAGCAGATATCAACTAAGGCAGCCTGGAGCATCTGGAACAGAATGCTTGGACATTTTGGAGCGGTCACACCCAGGACAATTCATTCCGCCAGCGCCGAAGATATTCAAAGATGCGGACTGTCCATGCGCAAAGCACGGTCTATCAAGGAGATTGCCAGAGCTGTGATAAATGGGGAATTGAACCTGTCTGAGCTGCACGAACTCCCCGACAAGGAAGTCATCAGGCGCCTTTCCTCTCTGAACGGCATAGGCACTGGACGGCGGAAATGCTCCTCATATTCTCCATGGAGCGCCCCGATGTGGTCAGCTGGGGAGACTCTGGTATACGCCAGGGAATGATGAGACTTTACGGCCTCCAGACCTTAACGAGAAGGCAGTTCGAGGAGTACAGGGAAAGATACTCTCCTTACGGGTCGGTGGCATCACTGTACTTGTGGAGATTACCGCCTGAGCTTTGATGAGGGAAACTGAAAATCACCCAAAAAGAGATCCCGGATTAAGATGGTACTTCAGGCTTCTTTTCTCCCCACAGCCACAAACCCATTCACCCTGTTCCCTGTCCTCGTCACAAACTCATCGAACTTGAAGAACTCGATCTCAAACCCGTTCTCGGCCAACAGGAACACCAGCTCCTTTTCCGTGAAGTGATGGGCCACGTAAGCGACTTCCCCGGTCTCCCGGTCATAGGCAACGATGGAGCCCTCCTCCTTTGTCAGCGGCAGGTCATTGATGTAGCGCTCACGATAGAGCTTTGAATGCCAGGTCTGCCCGAAATCCGCAAGGTACAGGTGGCCGCCTGGTTTCAGAACCCTGCACGATTCCCGGATAATCCTTGCACGATCCTCTTTTGTGGTAATGGTGGTCAGGAAGGCTTGCATGATTGTAATATCAAAGGCTGCATCAGCAAAAGGGAGAGTTGTGGCATCTGCCCGGATGAATAAAGGAACTTGAGGAAAACCACGGGATATGGAGGATGACCTGGCCATCTGCAGAGCTTCGGAGTTGATGTCAATGCCTGTAACTAAGAAACCCTCTGATGCCAGGGGAATGCTGGCATTTCCGGCGCTACAGCCGATATCAAGTATATGGCAGGCCGGAGAGGTGAACCTGTGGATGACAGGATCAAGTTTGATGGTTGCTGGAATATCCTTTCCTTTAAGGCAGAACCATGGGTTTGTCTGGTCGTTCATCCTGTTTTCATTTCCTCCCTCGCTCCCTGATAGATTAGCAGACTTTCAGCTTGAAAAACCTCTTAGTTTAGAATTATATCACAAATCCGGAAGTATCTTCAACCATACCTACTCCGCTGCCGGTTTCTTCCAGTGTTATGACTTTATCATCGGTTTCGATCTTCAGATCTACGACATCTACAAGGTTTTCTACATATGTGAAATTGAAATTGTTTTTGAATTCAAAGAGTTCCTTACAATAACTCTTCATAACCACAAAGACCCTGTCATCCTCAGCCGTGATTACCCATCTTTTATCTCCTTTTTCTGAAGGATACTCATGAACTTTGGCCTTTTTAAATCTGTGAATGTTCTTTGTATCGGCATCATAGAATTCCATAAAATTACGGATATTATATTCCAGTCCCACAAACTCGATATTGGGTATATAATACGTTAGTATTGACCCGTTCCTGAAAACTATTCTCGACCATTTCCACGGAATGAGCGGACCGACAACAATTACTTTCTGAACATAGCATTTTCCGGAGAACTCCTTCTCAAACAACATTCCCTTAAAATCAAAATACAGGTTGGCCACCCTGTACCCGAATACGCCTTTGAAGTTTTCCGACAACTCCGAGTTGCAGTTCTCGTCTGCCGGCTCTGTGATATCCAGACAGCATATCATCTTGTCTCCACTTGAAATATCGAGTGTGTATTTTGGGAAGGACCCATGGAAACTTGCCAGGATATCCTGTGTGGAACAGGTCACTTTATCGTCCTTTACCTCGATAGTTCCCAGATGGTCAGTAATCTTTCTCTGAACTTCGTCATATGCCCAGGAAACACAATATCCTTCTGTTCTATCATTTATTATCCGGCTGTTCTCCACATACCTGCCATTGACCTCGATATCTCCCGCAGACCTGCCAAACATCAGGAAAAACTGGCATCTTGAACCATCGTTTGCTGTGAATTTCATGAACCAGTACTCTTTCCCGAACAGAGGCAAGTGCTCGAAAGAAAAAAGAATTTCATTAATGCCTTTATTGAGTTCCTTCTTCAGCAGCAATCTTTCAATTTTATCTTTACTTTCTTTTATCGTCTCAATCGAGGCAATAAACGCTTTCTTTTCAACCTCAGGTAAGTTTTTGATGTAATCGTTCCTCTCTTTTATGAAATTCAGAAGCCTGTCCTTTTCGATTACAAGTCTCTCTTCAAAGTTTTTGTTTTTAGGTTCTTTGTCACTTATTGTGGCAGTCACTTTATCACCTGTTGGCTCTGTGATATTCAGGCAGCATATCATGGTCAATATCAGTTCATTAAGGGTAATTACTGAACTGATGTCTTAAGTATAAATGCTCCTACATAACAGTGGCATGGAAATTTGAATGATGATTGAAGGGAAGATTATGGGATCTGACCAAGCATCTATATCAGCGAACGTCGCTTTTGGTGAACTACTAGATATATCATGTTTAATGATGTTGAAAAAGGACACGGGACATATTTTTAACAGATTCTCTTTTATCTACAGCTTTCTATTAAACGCAGTTTCGAGTTTACCTTTAATCTACGAGTCATGGATAGCATTTTTAGAAGCAACATTTTTAATATAATCGTTTGCCTTTCTAAGGTAAAATGCAGACTTATGACTATATTATTCCATATATGAGGAACTTGCGATGATCACAAAAGAGAAGGTTGAACATATAGGCTGGCTCGCGCGTATCGAGATAGATGAGAAGGAATCGGATGCGTATGCAGAGAAACTTAACTCTGTTCTGGATTATTTCGGGCAGCTTGATGAGGTTGATACTGATGGCGTTGAGCCCACCTATCACGTAATGGATGTCGTGAATGTCTTCAGGAAAGACGAAGTGCGGGAGTCCCTGCCGCAGGAAGAAGTGCTTGCGAACACCGAGCACAGGCAGGAAGGTAACTTCAAAGCCCCAAGGATCATGTGAGGTATGTGTATGGCAGCATGGACAGACATTTCAGGCATTAAGCAACGCATTGAAGCAAGTTCTGCGGAAGAGATTACCGCCTCATACCTTGAGACCATCGGAAAAAGCAGGATCAATGGTTTTACAACCGTCTGGGACAAGGCGCTGGAAGTTGCCCGGGGAATAGATAAGGATGGGAACAGCGGACCTCTGGCAGGAGTTCCTATCGCCATCAAGGAGAACATCTCCACCACAGGACTTTCCACAACCTGCTCGTCAAAGATACTGGAGGGATACGTGCCGCCCTACGATGCACACGTCATCGAGAAGCTCAAAGCGGCAGGTGCCGTTATCCTTGGGAAGACCAATATGGATGAATTTGCAATGGGCACATCCACCGAATCCAGCTGCTACGGGCCCACGCTCAACCCATGGGATATCGGCAGGGTTCCCGGAGGCTCATCCGGCGGCAGCGCAGCAGTTGTCGCAGCAGGTGAGGCACCCCTATCCCTCGGCTCAGATACCGGCGGATCGGTAAGATGCCCCGCGGCCTTTTGTGGTGTGGTAGGACTGAAGCCTACATACGGTGCTGTTTCGAGGTACGGGCTTATCTCCTATGCCAATTCCCTGGAACAGATAGGTCCTATGGCAACCACTGTTGCCGATATCGCTATACTTATGGATGTTATCGGCGGTTACGACCACCGGGACAGCACATCCATCAACAGGGAGAACACATACATTGATTCTCTGAAGGAGGATGTGAAAGGACTGAAGATTGGTGTGCCCGATGAATATTTTGGTGAAGGTATTGACGAGGGTGTTAAAAAGGCTGTATGGGATGCTATAGGAAAGTATGAGGACATGGGAGCTTCCTGGAAAAAGGTGTCAATGCCGCACACTAAATACGCCCTGGCATCATATTATATCATAGCTATGAGCGAGGCATCATCCAATCTTGCACGTTTTGACGGCACAAGGTACGGTTTAAGGGTTGAAGGAGAGAACTGGCATATAATGGCCTCAAAGACCCGTGCGCTGGGATTCGGTGAAGAGGTCAAGCGCAGGATATTGCTTGGCACATACGCACTATCTGCCGGATATCACGACAAGTACTATCTCAAGGCACTCAAGGTAAGGACCCTTGTTAAACAGGACTTTGAAAGAGCACTTGCAGATGTTGACGTGCTCATGGCACCCACCATGCCGACACCGGCCTTTAAGATAGGCGAGAAGATAGATGATCCGCTCTCACTGTACCTGGCGGACGTGAATACCGTACCTGTCAACCTTGCAGGCGTACCTTCAATATCTGTTCCCTGCGGATTTGCAAACGGTTTGCCGGTGGGATTACAGATAATAGGAAAGCCTTTTGATGAGAATACCATACTTCAAGCTGCCTACAGCTTTGAGCAGAACACCGACCATCACACAAAGAGACCTTGGGAGGTGGCATAAATGGTGTACGACAACCCTGATGGTGTCAGGATAGGACTGGAAGTGCACGTCCAGCTGAACAAGCTTAATACAAAACTATTCTGCGGCTGCTCCACGGACTACCATGATGACGAGCCCAACACCCATGTATGCCCCGTATGCCTGGGACTCCCGGGATCACTGCCGGTGATCAATGAAAAGGCGGTTGATTTCGCCATGAAAATAGGACTTGCCCTGAACTGTGAAATTGTAGGGCAGACCCAGTTCCACAGGAAGAATTACTATTATCCGGACCTGCCAAAAGGATTCCAGACAACCCAATACGATTATCCTATCGCCAGCAGGGGAAAGGTCATAATCGAAGGTGAGGACGGGGAACGCGTTATAGGGGTCACCCGTGCCCATATGGAGGAAGACCCTGGCAGGCTGCAGCATATAGGTTCCATCGAGAAATCCAAGGGTACGTTCATCAACTACAACCGTTCGGGCATGACGCTTATCGAGATCGTCAGCGACCCGGACATGAGAAGCCCAAAAGAGGCAAGACGCTACCTGGACAAGCTCAGGAGTATACTGGACTACCTGGATGTATTCAACGGCGACCTGGAAGGTGCCATGAGAGTGGATGCCAACGTTTCAGTCTTTGGCGGTGACCGTGTGGAGGTCAAGAACATCTCATCCTTCAAGGGCGCCGAGAGAGCTCTGCTGTATGAGATAATGAGGCAGAAGAACCACATTCGCCGAGGCGGGAAGATCGTCCTGGAGACCAGGCATTTCGATGAGGCCAGGGGAGTTACCATCTCCATGCGTACCAAGGAAGAGGAACACGACTACCGCTACTTCCCCGAGCCCGACCTCGTACCGATGAGGGTTGCGGACAAAGTCCCGGATATCCTGAAGACACTTCCCGAACTGCCTGATGCAAAGCGTGAGCGCTTCAACAGCCAGTACGGGATAGCCGACATGCATGCCAGGGCACTGACCATACAGATCAAGGTCGCGAATTTCTATGAGGAGGTCGCGGCAGAAGTGGACCCAAAAGATGCGGCAGTGTGGGTCGCTGATATCCTCAAGGGTGAACTCAATTACCGTGACACAGATGTAGACGCATTCAAAGTGGACGACATTGTCGAGATCATCAGCCTTGTGAAACAGGACAAAATAACAGAGCAAAGCGGCGTGCAGATAATCCGCACGATACTGGACGAAGGCGGCAAACCTCAGGATATAGTTGTCTCAAAGGGTCTGCTCAAAGTCGAGGATGACATCGTTGCAAAGGCAGTGGAAGAAGCAATCACTGAAAGTCCTGAAGCTGTGGCAGATTACCTTGCAGGCAAGGAAAAGTCCCTGAACTTCATTGTTGGCAAGGTCATGCAGAAGACAAAAGGACGCGCTGATGCCCGTGAAGCCAGAGAGAAAGTGCTTGCCATGATCAACAAGTGAATCCGGCAGTATCAGATAATCACACTTTGGGAATGACGGGGCATTTGCCCCGCATGATCTTTTTAAATTCCATACAGACTTTGAGGACCAGAAGCTTCACTTAAGGTCATGCTGGGATTCCACGTTTGCCAGGAATGCCTCGCCGCGCGGAGTTAGATAGTACTCGGCCCCGCCCTCCTTTTCCTCTTTTTCGATATAGAGGGTGTCCACAAGCAAGCCCAGGTCGAATTTTGCATGCATGTCATCCAGTTTGAACTCTTCCTTTATTCTCTCGTAACTCATCCTGCCTTCTTCGCCAAGCTTTTTCATAATATTCCTTCGCATGGGGTTCTGGAGTGCTTTTAGTCCTGCTTTATGATCCTCTGTGGGGTTCGCCTTGAGCTTCCCTTCTTTTTTTGCTTTCTCGTACCATTCCTGTCTTCGTTTCATCAGTTCTTCGTCAACCATAACAATCAATCATTATTAATGATGATATTGATAAATAAGCTTTGCTTAGGAAAGGACAAATAATAAATCATAGAAAGTGGATTTGCATTAAGCATGTGTAGTCCGGTCCAAGAGGCGCCTGTTGGCAAAACAATTATATGTTTTGACCTTCATGTAAGCAGCCTATCATTATTCTAATCTATCATATTTACAATAAATCACGATAATACAGGTGAAGATCATGACAAGATTCCCAGAAGCTGAAAACAGAATACTGAACAAGAAGATATGTATGAAATGTAATGCACGCAATGCAAGCCGTGCAACCAGGTGCAGGAAATGCAGCAGCGAAAGCCTGCGTCCAAAATCCAAGGAAGCCAAGGGTGGCTGATAGTTCTTGATCCAAGTGGAAAAGTACCTGAACGAGATCGCAGAACGCGAGGGTACAGTTCACTTGACACTTATCGACCCGGCATCCCAGTCTCCTGAAGCAGCAGCAGAGATAGCTTTTGCTGCGACAATGGGAGGTACGGATGCTATCATGGTCGGCGGTTCCACAGGAGCCGGTGGAGTGCTGCTTGACCAGACACTCCTTAAGATAAAAGAACGTACAGATAAGCCAACAATCCTTTTCCCGGGGAACGCCTCAGGCGTCAGCAGGTATGCAGATGCAATACTCTTCATGAGCCTCCTGAATTCCAGGGATATAAATTTCATAACTACGAGCCAGGCAATGGGAGCACCCCTTGTCTATAAGAGCGGCATCGAGCCTATTTCGATGGCATATATCATAGTAGAGCCCGGCGGAACTGTAGGGTGGGTAGGGGATGCAAAGCTCATTCCAAAGAACAAGCCTGAAATAGCGGTTGCCTATGCACTTGCAGGCAAATACATGGGGATGCATTATACATACCTTGAAGCAGGTTCCGGGGCCGGCGAGCCGATAAGGCCTGAGATGATAGCTGCTGTCAAGCATGTTCTTGGAGACAACAAGCTTATTGTCGGCGGAGGCATACGTGATGGTGCAACTGCAAAGCAGTGCGCAGTTGCCGGCGCGGACATGATCGTCACTGGCACGGTGGTTGAAAATAGCTCAAATGTCACCGCAAAGATCGAAGAACTGGTATCAGCCATCAAGATCTGATATCCAGATACGATCTTCCTTTTTTACTCCTATTCCCATTAATTCTCATCAGAGGTTTTGACAATGCTTGAAGTATCCGACATCGTAAAGGAATATGACTCCTGTAGTGGTAAAAGGCGTGTTCTGGACAGCATCTGTTTTGCTGTTGCAGATGGAGAGATACTTGGAATAACAGGAAAAAGTGGCAGTGGTAAGACCACTCTTTTAAAGATCCTTCGTGGAATTGAGACATTAGATCAGGGAACAATCGAGCTTGATGGAAGAAAAGTCATCCCGCAGGACGGAGAGGAGGGAATGAGATTCCTCCAGTCCGTAAGCGCTATTCACCTGCAGCGTAACTTCGGACTGTGGAACGGGCCTGCCTTTGAGAACATAGTCCGCCGGCTAAACGCCCTGGAGACAGGAGATGAAAGCCTTCCTGAGCCGGAATCTCCTAAGTATGACAAGCTTAAGGAAGAGTCCATGGAGTACATGAGACTCGTGGGACTTGAAAGCAAAGCACTCCATTCTGCGAACCTGCTAAGCGGAGGCGAAAAGCAAAGGCTTATACTCGCCCGCCAGCTTGCGGCAAAACCTCGCATGTTGCTCCTCGATGAACCGGTCACCATGACAGGACCGGGCACGAAACAGGAGATACTTGATGTAATAAAGGATCTCAAAGGAAAACTTAGCATACCCATCATTGTAGTTTCACATCTTCCGGAAGTACACCTTTACCTTTGCGACCGGGTCGCATACCTTGAAGACGGAAAGATAATAGAGGTAGGGAAGCCTGAAAGCGTGCTCAGGCATTTCCTGAAGGGCCTTAATGAGCAGGAAGGACTTGCTCAGGTGAATAAAAAGGAACCTATCATAAGGGTAAAGAACCTTTCAAACCGCTTTTCCCTCTTAAGGGTTGGCGAAGTACTCAAATTCACAGACCTGTCCCTTGATATTAATAAAGGAGAGATCACGGCGCTCATAGGCCAGTCAGGTGCGGGCAAGACCACCCTTCTTAAGATGATAGAAGGTTTAAGAGTTCCAAAGGAAGGAGATATCTCTTACCTTCATGAAGGTCAATGGACCAATATATTGAAATATTCCAGGCAGCGTGCTGATCTGCGCAAGAAGATCAGCATCATGCACCAGGAATTCACGCTTTCTCCAAATTCCACCGTGCGGGAGCAGATGGCTTTCAGGCTCCGCCTCAAAGGTAAGAGGTCACTGGAATATGCCAGGGAAAAAGCTGCCGAACTTGGGATATCGGATAAGGCACTGGATACCCTTTACAGCCTTCCAGACCTCTCGGAGGATGAGAAGGACCTGCTGATGAAGCAGATGAACCTGACAGTGGACATATATTCCCGGCTTTTCCCGCATATCACTAAAGAAGATGTGGACGGATACGCACAGGATATCTTCGCTGCACTCGACCTCCCCCTGGAGATACTGGACAAGACCCCTTACCAGATAAGCGGCGGGGAACATGTGCGCGCATACATTGCCCTTGCGCTCATAACCTACCCGGAGATACTTATACTCGATGAACCTTTCGGGGACCTCGACCCTGTAACTCTCAGGGATGTGACCAACTCCCTCAAGAGAATAAACAGCAAGATGGACACTACTATCGTACTTGTGAGCCACCACATGGACTTTGTCAGAGAGGTCGCGCACAGAGCGATACTAGTCGACAACGCAAAGATAATAATGGACGGGAAACCTGAAGAGGTCTGTGACAGGCTTGTTGAGATGAGTGATGCCAGGTACCTTGATCATGACCTGAAGGAACTGGCAAGCTGAAACTTCCCGCTCATTCCTTTCATACTTTTTTAAGCTGCTTTTAAAAAGAACTAGCCAGAAATCCCATACCCTTTAGGGTATGGGCTGAATGGCTATATTATGAATACATGGAAATCAAAAAACCGACACAAATACTTGCTGCAATACCACCTGATCCTTGTATGTAAGTATCGGAATAAATTATTAAACGAACCAATAAGAGCCGACATCATAAGACTATCTGATAATATCTGTAAAAAACAGCATACTATCATCAAAAAAATAAACACTGATTAGGATCACATACATTATCTACCTGAAACTGAGCCTACTGTAGCTGTATCCAAAATAATAAGTACATTGAAATCGTATACTACATATCACATCTGGAAATTATATCCAGAAGAATTGTCTCTTCATTTCTGGAAAGAACACACTTTCTGGACGGATATATCATTTGCAGCATTGGAAACGTCAGCGAACAAACTCTTCGAGAATACATCGAAGAACAGGGTTAGAATATGTCTAAACAAAACAAAGCATATAAGTTTCGATTATATCCCTGTCCTGAACAGATCGAATTCTTTATAAAATCATTTGGTTGCTGTCGTTTCATTTTCAACAAAATGCTTGGGGACAAAATAGAGCACTACCAAGCAACAAAAACAATGCTCAATAACACTCCTGCTCAGTACAAGGAAGAGTATCCCTGGCTTAAAGAAGTGGACAGCCTGGCACTTGCCAATGAGCAGCTGACCCTTCAGCAAGCATTCCGGAACTTCTTCCATGGTGAGAATACCGGATTTCCAAAGTTCAAGAGCAAGAAACATTCCAGAAGAACATATACCACGAACAACCAGAAAGGAACAGTTGCTGTTGTTGATAACCGACATGTCAAGTTACCGAAGATTGGAATTGTTCATTGCAGAGTTCACAGGCAAATTCCGGAAGACCATAAGATCAAATCAGCTACTATTTCCCAGACAGGTTCTGGAAAATTCTACATTTCTTTTTTAGTAGAATTTGAGGAAGAAGAAGTTGTAGTGCCATTAGATGAGGAAAATTCAATTGGGCTGGATTACAGCAGTCCGAACTTCTATGTCGATAATCAAGGCAGAGAAGCAAATTATCCAAGGTTTTATCGGAAAGGACAGAAGAAATTAGCAGCT
>NZ_JAUXNK010000032.1 GCF_030682845.1 Methanolobus sp.
TTTTTTATGTGATTGATGTATGCTTTTTTTGTTAATATTATTTACTAAACTAATGCCTTCGCAGGGACGATACTAACCCCCGTCTAAAGACGGGGGAATGCGTATCGTAATTCTTCAAAGGCAGAGAATCTGTTTAGATTCCTTGCCTTCCGGCATAGCCAATATACAGCGGTCATGCAAATATTGCACACAACCTCTGCGCCAAAATTATATATATCTTTCGAAGTACCGCCACAACTATAGTTTCCGGATCTTTGCCGTCAGGTCCAGTGGCTTTGAATAGTAGAGCTCGCTTGTGACAATTATATCGACAAATTTTGCATATTCAGCAACCTTTTTCAGGTCAATGCCACCCACTGCAACTTCAAGCCTTGGATTTAGAGAACGAAGCTCAGGCACAAAGGTTTCCAGCTCCTCAGGACTGAAATGGTCAAGCAGCAGAACATCTGCAAGGGGCGCGTACTTATATGCCTCCTCCATGCTGCGTGGTTCTATCTCTATCTTCCTTGTGGACCTCAGCCTTCCGATATCCTCAATGATACTGAGATGGTTCTGGCTGAGCAGAACAGAGTCACTCAGAGAATTGCGATGATGCTGACCGCCTCCTGTCTTCACGGCCTTGAGTTCATACTTGCGAAAACCAGGATGCGTCTTCCTGCTGGTAGCTATTATCAGATCAGGGTTGACCTTATGTGCCAGCTCGACGCTAAACCGGGTATTGGAAGCGATAGCACAGACAAGTGAAAGGAAAGTTTGTGATACCCTCCAGAGCCTGAAAAGCGCAGGAAGATCACCCTGTGCCTCAAATATCACATCATGCGCATTGAATTCTGCACCGTTGCCGAGGCTGCTGATAACTTCCAGGCCGTTTTTCCGGTAGAAATCAGCAAGGTCATCCATGCACGCAGCTACACCATGCTCCCGGGACATGATACGCAGCCTTCCCTTGCCCGCTATACCCAGAAGCTCGGTGGTCTCATCACCGTATGGGCAATCTTCCGAAAGGTAAAGATCAAAAAAATCAACCATGATATCACCTGTAATCAGCAATACTTGGTTTACATACTTCATAACTGTTACTATAGTGTAAGGCTGTCATGACAGAAAATGTAAGAACACGTCGGGGAGCAGGCGTTGAAGCGGCTATTGCAGGTATGTCAAAAGATAAGTAAAAAAGCAAAGAGGTTATTCAAATACGCTATGGACAAACTTAACTTTGACGGCTCATGCGACCCAAACCCCGGAGGAAGGATGGGATTTGGATGGGTTATTAGCTGGAAGAGCAAAAAAACTTCCACAGAAGGAAGAAAAGAGAAGCAGCGTTCCCCCGCAAACACAAACAATGTAGCTGAGTACACTGCACTGAAGGAAGGAATAGTGAATTACCTGGAACTTGGCGGAAAGGGACCTCTCCTGGTGTGCGGCGACAGCCAGCTGGTCATCAGCCAGATGTCAGGAAAATGGAATATAAATAACGAGAACCTTGCGATCATCAAAGAGCAGATAGCATCGCTCATACAAAGTAACGGCCTCAGGGTAACGTTCAAATGGATTCCCCGGGGTGAGAATAGTATAGCTGACAGGCTGGCAATGCCGGGTGATGCACCTGCCAGGCCCATTGAAAGGAAAGTGATAGCAGACGTGAACACATCCAAAGCCCTGCCCTTGCTTAGGATACAGATCAATGAATTGAACGCACATCCATCCCCGGGGTTCAAAAGCTTCGCCGGATTAAAAGTAGGTGGGATGGACGCCTATTCCAGGATCAAGCTAGAAGACCTGAAAAAGCAGGCCGGTGTAAGTGCAGCAGCTCTTGTCCAGAAAGATTTCCCACTGGATGAACTGCATCAGGCCTCTGCCCTGAGGTGGATGCTCAGGGGGCTTGCAGCAGACCTTGCAATACGGAAAGTGAAGACAGACATCGAGCTTGGAAATAAAAGGGCTAAAGGAAATTCAAAGCGCTAGGATCACACTGCTTTTTATGACTAATATGAACCATGCGCCTTAAAATTGGAAAAGGGAGTTCAGTCGTCCAGAGAGGAAAGGTCTCCAGGATCCATGCCAAGCTCCCGGGCTTTGAGCACCCGCCTCATAATTTTCCCGCTGCGGGTCTTTGGCAGGGATTCCACGAACTCTATCTCTGAAGGTATGGCGATAGGACCCAGATCCATCCTTACATGATATACAAGGTCCAGCTTGAGTTTATCACTGGGCTTGTAACCTATGCAAAGTATGACAAAGGCTTTGATGGAATCTCCTTTGAGGGGATCGGGCTTGCCTATGACCGCCGCCTCAGCAACGGCTTCGTGGGAGACAAGTGCGCTTTCCACTTCCGCACTGCCTATGTTGTGACCAGCGACTATAAGGACATCGTCAGAACGGCCCAGTATCATGATATAGCCTTCCTCGTCCTTCACAGCAAGGTCACCGGCAGTGTAATAATTGCCAATGGTGCTCCAGTACTGCCTGTACCTTTCATCATTACCGTATACGGTCCTCATCATTGAGGGCCAGGGTTCCTTAATGACCAGGAAACCGCCTGTACCCGGAGGCACAGGCTGGCCGTTCTCATCGACAACGTCCACAACAATGCCCGGAACGGCACGACCTGCAAATCCCGGCTTCATGGGTTCGCCTACAGTCGTGGTGATCATGTGCATGCCCGTTTCTGTCTGCCACCAGGTATCCAGGACGGGGCATTTATTCTTACCGACGACGCTGTAGTACCACTCAAAAGCCTCCGGGTTGAGAGGCTCACCTACAGAACCCAGTATCCGGAGAGAATTCAGGTTATATTGTTGCGGCCACTGCTCACCCTGTCTCATGAACATACGAATAACGGTCGGCGCTGTGTAGAATACGGTCACGTCGAACTCTTCTATGATGCTCCACCAGATGCCGGGGTCGGGATAATCAGGAGTTGCCTCTGTTATCAGTATTGTAGCACCCAGCGAAAGAGGACCATAGACTATGTAGCTGTGCCCGGTGATCCAGCCCGGGTCGGCCGTACACCACATAACGTCGCTGTCTTTCAGGTCTAACACACACTTGGTGGTGTAATATGTTCCGACCATATAGCCACCACAGGTATGGACAATGCCTTTTGCAGGTCCTGTGGTACCACTGGTATAAAGTATAAAGAGCGGGTCCTCGGAATCCATCACTTCCGGTTCGCATTCCTTATCCTCTTTCTCCAGGATATCATTAAAGTCGACCTCTATCTCCGAGAAGAGCTCCATTGGCGGGGACATTCTCCTGAGAACAATTATCTTTTCCACACAGGAAGCATTTACGACAGCTTTGTCAACAAGGGATTTAAGGTCAATACGTTTGCCACGTCTTATAGCTGCATCTGCGGTTATGACTATCTTTGCCTGCGCGTCCTTGATCCTTGAATGCAGTGCATTGGAGCCAAAACCGCCAAACACAACGCTATGTACCGCACCTATACGGGCACATGCCAGCATGGCAATTATCTGCTCGGGCACAAGGGGCATGTAGATGCAGACCCTGTCTCCCTTGCCCACGCCCAGTGACTTGAGACCATTGGCAAATCTCATGACCTCACGGTAAAGCTGCCGATATGTGATCACCTGCTCTTTGCCATCATCGCCAACCCATATTATTGCGACCTTGTTCCTTTTACCATTTAAGATGTGTCGGTCCAGGCAATTATAGGTTATATTCAGTTTTGCATTAGTGAACCATTTTGCATGCGGGTGTTCCCATTCCCTGACATGGTCCCATTTTTTGAACCAATCCAGCTCCTCTGCAATACTTTCCCAGTGCTTTTCAGGATCCTTGAGAAATCCGGCGTAGGCAGTTTCATAATCCTGTATCCAGGAATTCTCTTTAGCAGAGGGATCTGGCAGGTAACTCTTGCCGTTCAGTTTTACATCAAAATTCTCAGACATATTCACCTCGAATGCAAACCTAATGACTGCTTATTTTCATGACCTGGTCTTGCCTTCCGACCAAACGGGTACAAATCTCCGCCACACCCACACCATCAAAGAAAATTATACGGCTTCTTATATAATGGATAATCATGATATTAATATAAGTCTATTGTGGTCTAACAAAATTAACAGCGTTAAAAACAAAGTTACATGATATCAAACTTTAATTAAAAAAGGCACTTCTGCCCATGCAGCGGGCAAGCCTAAAAAGGAAATTCAGGATGAGAGAGCCAGTATAGCTTCTGCAAGGTCACCGTTGGCATCCTTTAATGCCTGCCTTGCTTTCTCTGCCGGAACTCCGGTCTGCTCTGCAACCAGCCGTACATCATCTTCGGGTATCTCGGTCTGCCTGGCAATCTCTTCCGGAGTGCCGACTATCTGGTAAGTGTCGACACCCTGGGCGGTCATCACAGAAACGTTTGCATCATTGAACACGATATCCTTATCAGGAGTCCTGATTATCACTTGCTGCACATCGTTGATCTCGTTAACGTTTATACCCATCTGTTTCATCATCTGTTTGACTTTTGCGGGGTTCATACCCCTACCGCCAATTCCCGGAAGCATATAATCACCTTATTACAATACCCAATCTGTATCTATTTAAATATTCTTATGTGCATTCGTTACAATTAGTGGCAGCCGCCGCCACACGGACCACATGAGCCTGCAGAAGAGGCATTATCAATGATAAAACCGTTGCCCTGCGGACCTTCGACATAGTCAATGGTTGCTGAGGTAAGGCCTTCTATATCATTCTTGTTAATGACGATCTTCAGCCCGTTCTTCTCTTCCACAATATCGTCGTCCTCACTGATATCATTGTCCAGTGACATGCCATACTGGACACCGCAACAGCTCATGCCTGCTACGAATACTCTCAGTGAATAATCCTGCTTATCCTGCTCCTGAAGCAGGGATTTCAATTCTGATGCTGCCTTTTCGCTTACTTCTACCATATTAAGTCCTCTTCGTTTAACTTAGTACAAGGTGATTTACTGGGTAATCCTTTATATGATTTATTGCTATATAAAATATTCGTGCCAGTGCGAACGATATTACTGAAATTCCTTTGCGCCCTTAAACAAACTCAGCATCATCATCCACAGGGTTATGCAACACTTCTCCGGTGTAAGCATTCACTTCAATGGAATTACGCGGTCCTTTTACTTCCCATATGGGTATATAGACCAGGTCGATGTCCAACTGGATATCGGAGAGCGAGGGCTTGAAACGCTTGTGTTCAGAGATGATAGCATCACCCTGGGTATTGTCAAAACGCAGGTCTTTTGTGTGTTCATCAATGATCCTGGCAAGCATGTTCTTGCGGGCTTCCTCCTTTGTACTGGCGGACTGCCTTAATTCATAGGGCATATCCGGGATGGCTATGCTCTCGCGCACATCGTGCAGCACAAAGTTCTCACTCTGTCCGTTAAGGGCATTCAGACAGCCTGAACCTTCTCCTGTTATGTCTACGATCTTTGACCTGTACTTCTGTTCGCTCTTAAGGTTGTAATTATACTGCCAGAAAGGCACCAGTTTCAGGACAGCGTTCTGATATGTATGGATGTGGGGTTTTGCAATAGTTACAGCATGATCCTTTGTGACATTCAGAGGGACCGCCCTCAGGTTGAGAAGAACACTATCAGGATCTATGGCCGGAGTAGCGGCTTGCCTTTCTTCCATTACCACTGGGGGAGCGATAGGAGCTCTTTCAGGAACTCTTTCAGCACGCTGAGACATACGAGCGAGAAGAGGACTTCCCTGTGCAACAGGCTCCTCTCTCACAGGACCCCCACCGCCGAATATCGCATTTATGGCCATTTTTGCAACTTCATCAGCCTTGGATACAGTCTTTTTCACAGGGTCACCCAGCAGGTCAAGCTCACCGTTACTGCCCTCGATATCAGCAAGTACAGCCCTGCCGATCTGCAGCGCCACATCATCCCGATCCCACACCCTGAGGCCGGAATCCCGGGCGTGCTGCAAGAAATCCCTGTCAGCCTTCCCTGTCACAACATAAAGCCCCTCACCATCGGCTATCATGCTGATGAATTTGTTCGTTTCAGCGATATCGGCGTGAGCGGCAAGTTTGATGAATGTCTTTTGGCCGTTCTTTTCGGCGATCAGATCATGCTGGTAAGAATCAACGACAGCATAGCCTGCCGAAGTAAATATATCTTTTAATATCCGTACTAGGTCCTGTTTCATGAAAATCAGCATCCGTTGTTTTGAAAACTAAAATAGGGCTCATTAAATAAAAAGATAAGCAATTGGTAAGTGATCCAGCATGAAAAACAAAAGAACACGGTGTTTTGCTTATTCAGAGCACGCGCGTAGTGGTTTCAAGTTCAATTCCCTTTGAAGTGACCGAAAATGGAATAGTCCTGTTTGGAACCAGCATGCCACGCATTTTCCTTATCATTATCGTACGCTCTATCTCGCTCCCATGTTCCTTTAACCTGAGTTCGATCACACCATCACATATATGCTTAAGGTTATTCTCTGTAATAGGATCATGCATACCGCTGGTCATCAGTATCATCTGGATGGCTCCTGTTGCCTTGCCTACTGAAGACATTATCTCTATAGCTTCAACTACATTGTTCAGGGGATATGAGCGCAGGAAATAAGATATGGAATCGATCACACCACGATACTTGTTAACCCTCTTCTGCACCACAGTACCCTTTAACATATTCATGGAGTCGGTTCCCTTTTTAAGGAAATCCTTTGCAGAGATGATACTTGTGAACTCTTTGGGAAGCACGTTGTAGAACCTGGGACTGTAAGCGTCAATAAATTCAAGCGAGCCACTGTCGATGTATTTGCGGACGTCCAGTTTCATATCCTGCATGTCAAATATTATCTCCTGTATGGGATGTTCCGAAGAAAAATAATAGACATCTTCGTTGTCTGAGAGGCCGCCCTGAACGAACTGCCTGGCAAACAGATCACCATTAGCCCCCGGCTCTGCGAGCACAAGAATAGTGGTTCCGGCGGGCACACCTCCACCCAGTTGTATATCCAGGCCTCCTATACCCGTAGCGACACGACAGCTACCGGTACCTTCAAAACTGAAATCCATTTTTTCACCTTCTATCAAATGTGCAATTAATAAAAATATGTGGAAATTATATTTAGATTGAATAATAATAGGCTTTTATAGTATATATCAATTAGTGATTGCTATCTGTTATATTATTAAGCAAGGTGTAAGTGACCACTATGATCAATATAGACGACCTAAAATACGAGAATGGGCTCATTCAGGCAATTGCACAGGACCATGCCACAAAGGACGTGCTTATGTGCGCTTTCATGAACAAGGAAGCACTTCAGAAGACAATGGAAACAGGCATTGTACACTACTGGAGCCGAAGCAGGGGGAAACTCTGGAAAAAGGGAGAGAGCTCAGGCCATATGCAGAAGGTTAAAGAGATGTTCATAGACTGCGATATGGACGCAGTGCTTATCCTGGTGGAACAGGAAGGCGGCGCATGTCACACCGGATACAGGTCGTGCTTCTACCGTAACATGGAAGGAGAAGTTACCGGGAAGAAGGTCTTTGAACCGGATGATGTCTACTGACAATTATTTTGAAAAGACAAGAGGATAAGTTTCCAGAAGGAGAGACTCCCCGGATATTTTATGAGTCGCAACTGAATTATATAATCCAATTCATAAACCTTCAATATGAAAGAAGGCAAGAAGAATGCGCAAAGGATAATACCGGATACAAGTTCTGTTATTGACGGTATTATCTCTACTGGTGTGGAAAGGGGAGATTATAGGGATTATGATGTCTGCATACCTGAAGGTGTAGTTGCAGAACTGGAAGCTCAGGCTAACCGGGGACTGGAAATAGGATTCAGAGGGCTTGAAGAGCTGCAGAAACTGCAGGAGATGGCAAAAGGAGGCGCTATCAGACTTTATTTCTGCGGGAAGAGGCCAAATCTGGATCAGGTGAAACTCGCCAGAGGCGGGGAGATAGATGCCCTTATACGTGAGACTGCAAAGGAGGCGAAAGGAAAGTTCATCACGGGAGACCGCATCCAGTCCATGATTGCAAGGGCAAAGGGAATAGATGTTGATTTCGTGAAACCGGAGTACAAAGAGCGGGGACCCCTTATAGTTGATAAGTTCTTCACACCCGATACAATGTCGGTGCACCTGAAGAACAAGGTTCCCCCCATGGCTAAGAAGGGGTCCATCAAAGAAGTCAGGTACGTACAGATAAGGGATGAACCCTGTACATTCTATGAACTGAAGGAGATATCCAGGGAACTGATGGACCGGGCCCGCTCCGACCAGAACTCTTTCTTTGAGCTTTCCTTTACCGGAGCATCGGTGCTGCAGATAGGCAAGATGAGAATTGCCATAGCCAACCCACCCTTCTCGGACGATGTGGAGATCACTATCGTGCGTCCGGTGGCGACAGTATCTCTTGACCAGTACAGGATGAGCGAGATGCTCAAGGAGAGGATACGCGCCCAGAGGGGCATACTTATAGCCGGACCTCCCGGAGCCGGCAAGTCAACTTTTGCCGCAGGAATAGCAACTTTCCTGAATGACAAGGGGTTCGTGGTAAAGACCATGGAGTCTCCCCGCGACCTGCAGGTGCCACCGGAAATTACCCAGTATGCACCCCTTGACGGCAATATGGAGAACACCGCGGACGTGTTGCTGCTGGTGCGCCCGGACTACACTATTTACGATGAGGTGCGCAAGACCAGGGATTTCGTGATCTTTGCGGATATGAGGCTGGCAGGCGTGGGCATGATCGGCGTGGTGCATGCAAACCGCGCTGTGGATGCAATCCAGAGGCTTATCGGCAGAGTGGAACTGGGAGTTATACCTCAGGTGGTGGACACTGTGATATTCATAGACAAGGGAGAGGTCGCCAAGGTTCAGACCCTGCAGTTCACGGTGAAGGTACCCGCCGGGATGATGGAGGAGGACCTCGCAAGGCCGGTCATCCTGATATCAGATTTCGAGACCGGAAAGAACGAGTTTGAAATATACACCTACGGAGAACAGGTGGTGGTGATGCCTCTCGGAAATGAGGAGGCCAGAAAACCCGCCTGGGCACTGGCTGAGAGCGAAGTGCAGTCTGTGTTGCAGGATTATGCCAGCGGCCCGGTGAGCGTAGAAATGGTCTCAGACAGCCGCGCACTGGTGAAGGTCCGGGAAAAGGATATGCCCCGCATTATCGGAAAAGGAGGCAGCACCATTGACGATATCGAGAAGCTACTCGGCATTCATATAGATGTGCGCAAGTTCGAGTCGGAGAAAGAGGAAAAGAAGAAAGGTGCAAAGGACACAAGGCCCCACCGTCCTATTATCGAGCGTACCAGCCGGCATGTCATCCTTAACGTCCCCGAACTTGCCACCCAGGATGTGGAGATCTACGCAGAAGAAAAATTCCTCTTTTCAGCCACTGTCGGCAGGCACGGCGACATCAAGGTCCGCACTGACTCAGACGTTGCAGACAACATTATGGAAGCAGTGGAAACAGGAGAGTCCGTGTGGGTGAAAGTGGCCTGAGACCAAAAAGAGACTTGACCAAGATAATGGATATAGGTGACCACAAGATTGTGCAGGGTTTGTGGTCACCTACCTGAGAACTTACCTGACATTTGCAGACAATATCAATATGGGCGAATCATGGATGGCTACTTAGATATTGTGCGATGTATCCTGCAAACTCATCAAAATCATCCAGTCGCTCTGTAAGGAACATGTAAAGGATGCTCATATCTATGTCCTCGTATATATGAACCAGAACGTTTCTAAACCCTGCTGCCTGAGAGAAAAACTCTGCAAATTCCGGAGGAATGATCCCGTTCTTCCCAAGTATGAGGAACACACTTCTGTATATCTCGGGCCTGTGAACCTCCCCTTCCTGAAGGAAGGGGCTTCCCGTTTCATCGATTCGGGTTATTATGAAAGAATTTCTTTAGTTCTTTCCTTTTCCCGTATCTCGAGGGCGTTAGTGTCTATTGACCTTTTATGAAGAACAACAAACACCAATTCCGCTAGTTCCTGTAGCGTATTTTAGAGTTATGCCAAGTTCCTGTAGTCCTTTGTTAAGAATGTTGATGCTCGCATTGATATCCGTGTCATGATGCTGACCACAGCAATCGCAGTCAAATTCTCTGACAGAAGTGTCTTTGACCTTAACATTCTTATGTCCACAGACAGAGCAGATCTGGCTTGACGGGAAATATTTCTCTATCTGGTGGTAGATCTTACCGAACTTCTTAGCCTTGTACTCAAGCATCCTGAAGA
>NZ_JAUXNK010000033.1 GCF_030682845.1 Methanolobus sp.
CTTCATGAAGCTGTTATGATCCACATACAGCACCCTGTAATGCAGGGCAAAGTTTGCTCCTGCGATGAACATGAAAACAACGATGATGCCTTCTATCAGGGGGCTGTTGAATCCGGCTATACCGGCCCCGTAGGGAGAAAAACCGCCTGTTGACATCGTTGTGAAAGTATGTGTCACAGCATCATAAAGTGACATTCCCGCAAGTTTCAGTAATATCACTTGCACAACAGAGATAACAACATAGACCGTCCAGAGTATCCTTGCAGTACCCCGTATTCTTGGCTTTAGCTTATCCTCAGTCGGGCCCGGCGCTTCTGCACGGAAAAGCTGCCTTCCTGCGACTCCGAGCTTGGGGAGGATGGCAATGAAGATCATGATAATGCCCATTCCTCCAAGCCATTGGGTCATACTGCGCCAAAAAAGTATGCTCTTTGAATGGGATTCTATGTCCTGCAGGATCGTTGCTCCGGTAGTGGTAAAACCGGACATGGATTCAAAAAAGGAGTTTATGGGAGTTATGCCGTCAAGCAAATAAGGTATGGAACCAAAAAAAGCCACAGATAGCCAACCAAATGCTACTATGGCAAATCCTTCTTTTATCTTCCATTCACCCTCCGCCCCGTACCGTCTGGAGAGCAGTATGCCCGTGACACCCGTGATAAGCACAGCAACTGCAAAAGGTAGCAGAGGGTCATTATAATAAACAGCTACCAGTAAAGGTATGATCATAACCATGCCAAGGAATCGAAGAAGGCTCCCCAATACGTTGAAGATGATCGACGTGTTCATTAGGATACACCGTTAAGTCAGTGAAAAAGGTTTTCAACTTCCGAATGCACGGACTGTAAAGCGAACACAACAACCCTGTCGCCTTCCTCTATCACGTATTCTCCACGAGGCACCACTGTATTGCCTTTGCGGACAACCATGCTTACAATGGATCCCGGAGGGAATTTCACATTCTTAAGCGGCTTGCCGACTATTTTTGACTTTTTTGACGGGATATATTCTATGATCTCAGCCTTTTCACCCTCAATGGTTGTGACAGACTCTATGCCCTTCCCAAATGTCAGTTTAAGTATTTCACTGACAGTAGCCTGCCTTGGGCTGACTGCACTGTCCACACCCACCATTTCAAACAGCGATACATAGTCGGACCGGTCAGACCGGGCTATTACCTTCTTACCCCCCAGTTGCTTGGCAAGGAGCGCACACAGCAGGTTCTTCTCATCGCTGTTGGTAACCGCTATGACAACATCCATATCCGCTACACCTTCCTCCTTAAGGAGGTTGATGTCGGTGCCATCCCCGTTGAGCACAAGCACACCAGGAAGTTCCTCAGCTATCTGTTCAGACCGCTCCCGGTTAGTTTCGATCACCTTTATGTCAAACTCGCCATTGGAGATCACCTTGGCAAGATAAAAGCCTACAATGCCTCCACCGATGATCATGACCTTACTACGCTTTCCGGTCTTTTCACCAAGCATGTCACGGACTTCTTTTATGGCAGCGGGCTTGCCAATGACCACCATGTGATCGTTCTTCTGGATCTTATCCTTGCCGTGAGGTATGATTACCTCCGATTCCCTGAAAAGCGCACTAACTATGCAGCAATTGGCCAGATTTAGTTCCTGCAGTTCTTTCCCCACAAGCTGACTACTGTCGGAAACGGCAAACTCCATCATTTCCACCTTGCCGTCTGCAAAATATTCCGCACCTATGGCATAGGGAATAGAAAGTATCTCCGCAATCTCAGAGGCCAGTGTAAGTTCCGGGCATATCATGGTATCGATGCCGATCTTTGTGCGCTTTGCTACCGGCTTATCAATATAATCAGGGTTACTTACCCTTGCAACCGTCTTCAGCCTATCTTTATCCTTGGATACCAGTTTTGCTGCCATGCAGGCAACAATGTTCACTTCATCCGAACCTGTCACTGCTGCCAGTAGATCCGCATTCTCCAGAGCCTTGCTGAGAATGGATACATTTGCACCGTTGCCTTGCATCACCTGAACATCCAGTTCATCTGCACGGTGGCAGGCCTCCTCGTTCTGGTCGATAACAATAACATCATTTGCCTGGTAAAGGGCTTTGGCAATATGGTAACCGACTTCACCGGCACCGATTATAACAATTTTCATGAAATTCCTTCGTAAAACATTTATTCATAAAGATAAACGTAAAGAAGGCTTATTGAGATTAGTGCCTTTTAAAGTTTGCCATCTGTAAATTAAAAAAGAAAAAGGATTAGGTATCAAAGGCTTCTTTTACCTTATCAAAGATACCTTTCCCACCTTTGGGATTCTTTGACTTTGTTCCCTCTTCCGAGACATCCAGTTTCCGGAGCAGATCTTTCTGCTCTTCAGTAAGGTTTGTAGGTGTCCTGATAACGACCTTTACAAGCTGGTCACCCTGGCCCCGCCCATGGAGATATGGCACACCTTTTCCTTTAAGCCGGAGGATAGAATGAGTCTGGGTCCCGGGCTTGACACTCATTTTGACATTACCATGGAGTGTTGGCACCATAACATCAGCTCCCAATGCCACCTGGGAGAAACTTATGGGTAGCTCATAAAGTATATCGTCACCTGCACGTTCAAATAACTGGTGCGGTTCAACATGCAGGACCACATAAAGGTCTCCAGGAGGAGCACCCGGGCTGCCTTGCTCGCCTTCCCTGCTTATCTTCATTCGTAACCCGGTATCAGCACCCTTGGGAACTTTCACGGAGAGCTTGCGGACCTTCTTCTGTTTGCCAGTGCCTCTGCACGCAGGACAGGGGTCTTCGATGATCTGACCAGCCCCACGGCACACATTACAGGTACTTGTTGACATAAAGCGTCCAAAAGGCGTATCACGGGCATGAGTGACCTGGCCGGCCCCATGGCAATTGGAACAGGTCTTGGGGCTTGTGCCAGGCTTGGCTCCGCTCCCGTTACACGTTTCACAGGTCTCTGCCCGGGGAACATTAATGGTAGTTTCCACTCCGTTTGTAGCCTGCTCCAGTGTTATGTTCAGGTCATAGCGCAGATCCGAACCCCTGACAGGCCCGCGACGCTGCTGCTGGCCGCCAAACCCTCCAAATCCGCCACCGAATATGCTTCCAAGGATATCACCAAGATCCTCAAAGCCTCTGAAGTCAGCGTTCCTGAAAATATCCTCCTGGGTGTAGCGGCTGTCGATACCTGCATGGCCGAAACGGTCGTACTGCTCCTTCTTCTCAGGGTCGGAAAGTACGGCATAAGCCTCAGATATCTCCTTGAACTTCTCTTCAGCATCAGGCTCCTTATTCTTATCCGGATGATACTTCATCGCAAGCTTTCGGTACTCTTTTTTGATCTCAGCTTCCGTTGACTCTTTTGATACACCAAGTATCTCGTAATAATCGCGTGTAGTGGACATAAGTGATTCCTGTGGATTACCTAGGCTGAATAAACATGAAAAAGATGCAAGATACTGTTGAGCGCAGTATCTTACATGAAGTTATCTATGACGTTACTTCTTATCCTCGTCGACCACTTCATAGTCAGCATCCACAATGTTCTCATCCGAAGAACCTGCCTGACCAGCTCCCTCTTCCGGGGTACCTGCAGCAGCTGCCTCTTCCTGGGCTTTCTTGTACATTGCAGCAGATATGTCATACACAGCGGTCTGGAGTTCCTCGGTCTTGGACCCGATGGCTTCAATGTTGTCGCCTTCAAGCTCTTTCTTAAGAGCAGCTATTGCTGCCTCTACTTTGGATCTCTGGTCGGCTGTGGCAATATCCCCTGCCTCCTTAACGGCCTTCTCTGCGGCATTTATCAGGGATTCGGCAGTGTTCCTTACCTCCACTTCTTCCTTGCGCTTCTTGTCTTCCTCTGCATGGAGTTCCGCATCCTTGACCATCCGGTCGATCTCTTCCTCGGAAAGCCCTCCAGGCTTCTGGATGGATATAGACTGTTTCTTGCCTGTTCCAAGGTCCTTTGCAGTAACATGCAGGATACCGTTTGCATCTATGTCGAAAGTCACTTCTATCTGTGGCAGGCCCCTTGGAGCTGGCGGGATGCCGTCAAGCATGAACCTTCCAAGGGTCTTGTTAGCAGAAGCAATGCCTCTCTCACCTTGCAGCACATGGATCTCCACGGACGGCTGGCTATCAGCGGCTGTAGAGAACACCTGGCTCTTCCTTGTAGGAATGGTCGTATTCCTCTCGATAAGAGGTGTCGCAACCCCACCCAGAGTCTCGATACCCAGGGTCAGTGGTGTGACATCAAGCAACAGCACATCGTGGATCTCTCCGCCGAGAACCCCTGCCTGCACAGCCGCACCAACTGCTACCGCTTCATCAGGATTGATATTCTTGTAAGGCTCCTTGCCTGTGGCCTTGCGGACAAGCTCGGTCACTGCAGGTATCCTTGTAGAGCCGCCGATCAGCAATACCTTCTCAAGGTCGCTGGGTTTGAGCTTTGCATCATCCATTGCCCTGTTAACAGCTACAAGGGTCTTGTCAAGCAGATCACTTATCATCTTCTCGAACTGGGGCCTTGTGAGGTCCATATCTATGTGCTTTGGCTGCCCGTTGGAGTCAGCTGTGATGAATGGCAGATTGACATTTGTGGAAGTGACACTGGATAGCTCTATCTTGGCTTTCTCTGCCGCATCCTTCAAACGCTGCAGTGCAGCCTTATCCTTGGAAAGGTCGATACCTTCGTTCTTTTTGAATTCGCTTACAATGTGATTGACGATCCTCTGGTCAAAGTCATCCCCTCCAAGGTGGGTGTCGCCACTTGTGGAAAGCACCTCGAACACGCCTTCTCCCAGTTCAAGGATAGATACATCGAATGTGCCTCCTCCGAGGTCATACACCATTATCTTATGTTCACCTGATTCCTTGTCAAGCCCATAGGCAAGGGATGCAGCAGTAGGCTCATTGATTATCCTCTTTACGTTAAAGCCCGCAATGGAACCGGCATCCTTTGTAGCCTGCCTCTGAGAGTCATCGAAGTAAGCAGGCACAGTGATGACCACATCGTTGATAGTTTCACCAAGGTAGGCTTCTGCATCGTCCTTAAGTTTACGCAGGATCATTGCAGATATTTCCTGTGGAGTGTAGTCCTTGCCACCGAGTGTTACTTTATAATTGGCTTCGCCCATATGCCTCTTGATAGAGCTGACACTGTTCTCGGAGTTTGTGATAATCTGCCTCTTTGCAACCTGCCCTACCAGTTTCTCTCCCTTCTTGGAAAAAGCAACTACTGAAGGTGTGGTCCTGCCCCCTTCTGCGTTTGGAATAACGACAGGTTCTCCACCCTCAATCACAGCCATGCATGAATTTGTAGTTCCAAGATCAATTCCCAAAATCTTTCCCATGATCTTACCTCTTTATCGATTAGTTATAGTTACAATTATGTTCTTATTTTATATGACAGCATTCTTTGCATCAGGAAGTACTATTAATCATCAGTGCCTGGTTTCTTTGAAACCGCAACCATTGCAGGCCTGATCACTTTAGAGTGAAGATAGTACCCGGGTTTGCACACATTAACGATAGTATTTTCCTCATGCTCAGGATGTTCAACGTGCATAATAGCCTCATGAAGATGAGGGTCGAATTCAGCGCCATGGCATTCTATTTTCTGCAGACCTTCCTTTTCAAGGATAGAAGCAAACTGCCTGAACACCATATCCACACCCTTCACGACGGATTCTACATTATCGGTCTGTTTTGAAGATGCTATTGCACGCTCGAAGTTATCATATACCTCAAGCAATTCTGTGATGATTTGTTCAACTGCAAACTTGCGGTACTCCTCTTTTTCCCTTACACTTCGTTTCCTGAAATTATCAAATTCCGCGGTTAGCCGCAGTAATTTCTCACGAAGCTGTGCAGTTTCATCCTCCTGCTGGTTATCAGCGTTTGTTGCCTCTGAACCAGGGTCATCACAATTCTCAGATCCTTTATCCATCTCAATATCTCCACTATTTAATGCACAGTTATGCGCATTTGAGTTAACCATTGTTTGAAGTTCTATAAATAGATTTCCCATCTTGAGAAGGTTTTTGTCGATAATACCCCAATGATATCCATAAAAGATATGTTGCCAAAGTTAATAAGATGACTGCAACTTATGCTGCAAAAGCCGGATTATGAACATGCTGGCAACCATGCAGACCGCGAGTGCCGACAATATCTGTTCCCACCAGAGCGCCTGGATGCCGCCATTCCAGGCGTGCACCATGCCTGTGAGAAAAGCAGTCGCTGAAAAGGTAGCTATAAAAGATGCAATGGCCCCTCCTGCCATGGAACCAAGATAATCTGCGCCGCGGCTTTCGAAAAAGACAGAGCCGGCAATGAAGACTATGGCAAAGATCAGCAGAATGACAGCCATCGGGACAGGCGTGGAGCCGGAGGATGCCATATACATGATACCAAGTGCCACGCTTATCATGAAGAGAGCCATTGCAGTTGAAACTGCCAGTGCCTGTATAAACGGATTATCAATGTCTAATTCCATGTTCATCCCTGTCGTGTAATTCACTTGATACTATATATTTATTTTTAAACAATTGTGCCAACTGCAATAAACAATAGCAAATGATATATCAAATAATGCACTTGCATTCAACATGAAGATACTGCTGGCAGAATACGCGGTAGGGACAGGGCTTGACGGAACCCTCCTTAAGGAAGGAGGAGCCATGCTTAGGACACTGGTAGACAGTTTCTCAAGGCTGGGGCATGAAGTCACATACCTTTCTTCAGGACCCGTACTCCAGAATGGCAGAGCTGTCAGTTCCAATGCAGAAGACTTTGCGGAAGTGCTCGCAAGAGAGGCATCATGTGCCGATGCAGGGCTTGTGATAGGTCCTGACGAGCTGCTGGGAGAGCTTTCAACGGGAATTGAGAGGAATACGATAAACCTCGGATGCTCCGCCAAGTCAGCAAGTGCATGCGCAGATAAGCTTGAATGCACCCGCACATTACAGTCCCATTCAATCAATGTACCCCGGATAATTGAGAGCGGACTTGAAGGCACATGCGTCATCAAGCCCAGGTTCGGCTGTGCATCCGAGGGAGTAAGTATAGCATTTTCCAGCAACGCGGAAGAAGGTTTCATTGCTACAGAGTACATTGAAGGCGAGCACCTGAGTGTGAGCATGATCTGCGGCAAAAGGTTCCTTCCGCTAAGCGTTAATAAACAGCATATTGAGATGAACTGCACTAAAGCAGGTTCGCCTGTGATCTACAAAGGTAATGTCGTTCCATTCAGGACCGAGTACGAGCAGGAATTATTCAGTATTGCTGCCAGAACAGCAAATGTCCTGGGATGCAATGGTTATATCGGAGTAGATATCGTATATGGCAAAGAACCATACGTTATTGATGTGAACCCCCGGCCGACAACTGCCATTTACGGGCTGGCCAGGACACTCAAGACAGAGATAGGAGAGCTCCTGCTGAAGAATGTCTCAGGTGAACTGCCTGATGCAGTCAGCACTGAAGGAGAATTCTCGTTCACTAAAGATGACTTTGAGGACATTCTATGAAAACAATCGGGATAGATATTGGCGGTGCGAACACTAAAATCGCTTCTGCTGATGGTGAGATAATAGAACTGCACTATGTACCCCTGTGGAAGGATACAAGACTTCCGGAAGCTCTGGAAGAGATAGCTGAGAAACATAGCCCTGACAGAGTGAGTGTCGTTATGACAGGAGAACTTGCTGACTGCTTCGAGGACAAGATGGCCGGCATAAAGTTCATAATGGAATCCGTTAAGCAGGCATTCAACTGCGAGATCCGCTATATAGACAGTAACGGACATTTCTATGACGGATCGGGAGACCTGCGCAAACTGGCCGCTGCCAACTGGGCTGCTTCAGCTGATCTTATTGGTTCAGAGATAGGAGATTGCATCTTCGTGGACATGGGAAGCACCACCAGCGACATCATCCCCATAAAATCCGGAAAACATATGGCTGGGATCACGGATTTTTCAAGGCTTATCCGCAGTGAGCTGTTCTATGCAGGTGTGCTGAGGACGAACCTGGCATATCTGCTAGACAGTCTGGACCTGGCATCGGGAAAATGCCGCGTGTCCTCCGAACTTTTCGCAACCACTGCAGACGTTTATTTTTTACTCGGAGACATATCAGAGGAGCTATACACTTGTGAGACCGCAGACGGCGCCGGGAAAAGCAAGACCGATGCAATGAGAAGAATTGCAAGGGTTGTTTGCGCCGACCTCACCGAAATCTCACCCGATGAGATATACCGCATAGCAGAACAGGTCAGGGAGAAGCAGGTGATATTGCTGAGCGAGGCAATAGCACAGGTTGCAGAGATGAATGAGCTTTCTACGATAGTATCAGCAGGTCTTGGAGAGTTCCTTATACGTGCGGCTGCAAAAAGGCTTGGATTTGAATGGATCTCAGTTGCACAGCGCTGGGGAGAAGAGATATCAAAGGTGTTCCCTGCATATGCAGCTGCCAGAATGTTCGAGGCAGACGTTTCAGCCCGGAACGATAAAGACATAGTATAAGGAGGCATTATGAGAGTTGTCGTGAAGCTTGGAGGAAGTCTTATGGAGGACTCACTGCCGGTCATAAAGGCATTACTGACACGCTTTGGGTCATGCGGGGACAAAGAGTGCATCTCCATCCTCATAATACCAGGAGGCGGTCTTTTTGCAAATACTGTCCGCTCGGTCTGTGAAAAGTACAATATAAAGGATGATGCAGCCCATTGGATGGCCATCCTTGCAATGGAACAATATGCATATTATATCCAGGATAAGACAGGTATAAACACTGCAGATTCACTGGAGCACATTCCCTTCGGAGTTACCATGCTGCTCCCTTACAGGACACTTAAGGATAAGGATGAATTGCCACATTCGTGGGATGTGACCGCTGACACCATAGCTGCATGGATAGCTAAACAGTTTGGTGCTCCGTCATTTGTGAAGGTGACAGATGTGGACGGAATATATGCAGAGGATGTTGTGCAGCAGTTCCTGACAGCAGACGAGGTTCTTAAAATGGGAGCCACTTGCCTGGATGCGGCGCTGCCTTTGTTCCTTAAGGAAAACCGTATGGATTGCCTAATAGTCAATGGGAAGCACCCGGAAAGAGTTATTGATGCTGTTGTTGGAAAAGATATCGTGGGGACTTACATCAAGGGGAATATTTAAATTACATACCGCTTATGTACTGAAATCATCGACATGCTGAATTTTTCAGTATTATATTGATCAGATATCACGCTTAAAGGAGAGTTTAAATGGTAAACAAAGTTGAGAATTGTACTGCATGCAATAAAAGGCTCGTAGAGGTTGGATTTGCACGCTTCCCTTGCCCTGTATGCGGCAAGGAGCTTGGAAGATGTAAAAGCTGCAGACAGCAGAGCAATCCGTACACATGCCCGAAATGCGGCTTTGTAGGTCCGTGAGGTGAAGCTGATGGGTGATGTAGCAGCAACTATCAGGATCATGCCGGTATCGGTGGACACCGACCTTAAAGCGCTTAAGGATAAGCTTGTCGCAGCTCTGCCTGAAAGTGCAGAATTTGGCACTTCAAGAGAAGACCCCATTGCGTTTGGCCTGAAGGCCATAATGATGGTAGTTCTTGTAGGCGACCTTGAAGGCGGCACTGAGAAGGTAGAAGAGGCCCTTGCAGCTGTCGAAGGCGTCGAGAGCGTAACGGTCACAGAAGTAGGCAGACCAGTATAAGTTTTTTCTTTTTTTCTTTTTCTTACAGTTATCGTTTTTGGGCTTGTAGATCAGGGGTAGATCGTTACGTTCGCAACGTAAAGGCCGCGGGTTCAAATCCCGCCGAGTCCACTGAAATACAGTTCCCTGTAAGCGAAGATTTGACTTTGTAGAAGTACCTCCAATTACAATCAGACAAGTATCATAGAGGATACAAAACACATAGGATTGATGTTAATAAAGATCAAATCCACAGGTATATTTTTGACCATCCTGCGCAGAGCAAGTTCAATGCCTCTGTCCACGGGAATGCAACATAGAAGTACCTTACCAGGGTCATCTGTTTTGGCAATCACTGATCAAAGAACCGTAACACAACTTGGTATGAATTATCGTGTGTCACGCATGCTTGGTAAATTAAAGGCTCAGCCTCAACTGCAACCAGGATGCAAGAAGAATAGCGCAAATGCTAACAAAAGAACAAAAACAACATCATCGTTTACGACGACCTTCGGTCAGGATCATCATAACAATACAAAAAGAAAAGTGATAGAATAAGTGAGCTGGCAGCGATCCGTAGTTCCCGAAGAC
>NZ_JAUXNK010000054.1 GCF_030682845.1 Methanolobus sp.
TACTGCCACAATAGTTCCGACAGGAAAGCATATATTCTCGTTAGGAATAATCTCGTATGTTCTTAGTTTTTGTTGCATTTTTGGTCGAATACATCAAGGCTAAGAACACTATTATTACTTTTGACTGTCAAAGTTTGGTTACTAAACTAATGCCTTCGCAGGGACGATACTAACCCCCGTCTAAAGACGGGGGAATGCGTATCGTAATTCTTCAAACCTGTCAAGGATAGAGAACATTATCCCGGCAGAGTTTTCTACCATTTCCGGCCTGTTACGGATACCTGCTTCTCCCTGTACATACGGGCCTCCATCCTTCAGGTCAGCACCGCATTTTGTTATCAGATTTGATATACATTGTTCATCCACCTCAGGGTGGAACTGTACAGCAAGCACATTATCCCTGTAGACAAAACCCTGTTCCCTACAGGCTTCTGATGAGAAGAGCCTCCTTGCAACGGCCGGAAGGGTGTAAGTGTCGCCATGCCACTGGAAAACGGTAAAACTCCGGGGCAGGCACTTCTGAAAGGGCTCGTTCCCTGGAAGAGATGTCAGTTCTACATCGTGCCATCCTATCTCCCTGAAATTATTCCTGTGAACAGTCCCACCCAGAACATCAGAGATCATCTGGGCACCAAAACAGATACCAAGAACAGCTTTACCGGCCTCGATAACACTTTTGACAAAGTCTTTTTCCTTTTTAAGCCAGAGGTATTCACTTTCCTGATATACGCTCATAAGGCCACCCATAATGACCAGCAGGTCAAAAGAATCGATGTCCGGGAATTCTGCTTCTATTTACGGAAGACTCTTTGAAAGCACATGTCCCTTGCTTTGCACCCATCCAGGGATATTGCCCAGTGTCTCAAATTCAAGGTGCTGCAAACAGTGAATCCTCATGGCGGTTCCCATGCCATATCCTAAGGTATACAACAGATTAAATCTTTTTCGCGAGGCTATTGACAGAAATATTCGCCTTCGAATCCGAACTTTCTGTGAATCTCACACCCGGTACATAAACATCCTGCTTTTTGCTGCACGTTGGAACTCCTGCCTTTGGCACAGAACATGAATGTGCCATTTCCAGGATAGGAAGGGCACCGGGGACAATTACAGCCTTTTGAGTGGTGATAGGATGTGCATACACCAAAGTATTTTGCGCGAATTTCAGACATATGAGATCTCACTTCCAGATTGGCGTGCTGGCCTAAAACATTTACGCATGGACCATATCACTGGAAAGACGGCATATTCGGTCAGGCTACAAGCAGCCCTTTTTGCCAGTCATCGATTACCTTCCGGGCCACACGCATCTCATCTATCTCGCCCTTTTTCTTCAGGAAATTGCTCTTTTGACCTATGAGTTCGACAATTCCATAGGTGTCCTGTCCTTCGATAGTTATGTTATATAAGGATTCAAGGGCAGCTTTGTTTTCAGCGCATAGTATCTCGATCATCCTGAGGGCCACACCAAGGGTGTCCTTCAGGTGTGTTGCATCCTTTATCCCCAGAAGGCCCTGCATGCATTCATCATGTTCATCAAATGGTATCACTCCGGGGGTGTCAATGAATTTGATGTTTGAGCCTGCGTTCACAAGCTGGACTCCTTTTGTATAGCCGGATATGGACGATGTGCCGGCCCTGTGTCTCCCGGTCACACCGTTTATGACAGATGATTTGCCGACATTGGGGTAGCCAAGACAGCCTACCAGGATATCCCCGTCCTTGAGATTGTTTATTCCGGCAATCTCCATTATCTTATGCCTGAGGATAGTCGTGCCGGACCTGTCCTTGCCCGATACGAAGACTGTTGGCGCAATGGATGAAAGTGCGGATTTGGAATCGTCAAGACTTTTCTTTGAAACAAGGTCGCATTTGTTAAGGACTATTATGAAAGGCTTGCCCGTGCGGATTATATCGTTCTCCACATGACTGTTCCTTGTCTCCTGCGGAAAACGCGCATCCACTATCTCAAGAAGGATGTCTGCTTTCTTAATTACATCGTTTACGAGCATTTTGTAACTTGCCATGCTATTGCTACAGCATTTGAGGATATAGACATATTGTGCAAGCTGTCAGGACCAGGGATGCAAATATTTATTAGTCTCTCTTGCCAGTAATTAGTGGAGTTCTACACCATGATGACAATTTCTATTGACCCGGACACCTGCTCGAAATGTGGCACGTGCATCGAGATCTGCGCCCTTGGCCTGATAATGAAAGGTAAAGGCAATATGCCGTTCATGCCTGATGAGGTCGGAGCCTTCTGTACAAAATGCGGTAATTGCGAAGCCTTCTGCCCCGAAGGAGCAATCCTGCCTGAATATGATACCCGGTACCCGACACTTTCTGAAGAGGCGACGCAGGATATCACTGCCGGAAGCCTTGGACTGTACATGCGCCAGCGCAGGTCTGTACGTAACTACCAGGATAAGATAGTAGACAGGAAAACCATAGAGGACATAATTGATATCGTGCGCTATTCGCCTTCCGGGATGAACAACCAGCCGGTACACTGGCTCATTGTCCACGACCCGGCACAGGTACGTAAACTTGCGCACATTACCATTGACTGGATGCGCAGTATCATGGACAGCGGCATAGAGCACCCCCTGAAGCCAATCCTTCCATCACTCATTGCTGCATATGATAACGGAAAGGACCCCATCTGCCGTGGTGCCCCGCATGTTGCCATCGCATATGCGGCTGCTGCAAATCCCATGGCTTATACTGACAGCCTCATCGCCCTTTCATGGTTCGAGATTGCCGCTCCGGCATTCGGACTGGGTGCCTGCTGGGCGGGCTTCCTCAAGATAGCCGCATCCTACTGCCAAGAGCTGAAGGACGAGCTTGGCCTGCCGGAAGGACATGAAGTGCAGTATGCCATGATGTTCGGATATCCGAAGTACAAGGTATATGGCATCCCCGGACGCGAGCCCGCAAGGATCACCTGGAAATGAGAAGATGAGGGAAGTACCTTTCTATGAACTCCAGGTCCTCCGTGGTCATTAAGTGCCGGTCAAGGTGAATAGAAGCGGCACGTCCCCTCTTGATGACAGTGATGTTTCCTGAACCTGCGCCCGGGAGTCCTGCTTAGCCAGACGGACGTATCCTGAGAGAGCCGGGATATTGGCCAGGCCTCACTTTTCGAAGGCGATGCTTATGTTGCCTGCCTGTTTTACCAGGGACCGGGACATCATTCCGGATTCGATGTGGCATACGTGCAGGATGGCACACGGGACGATGCAGGTCACGTCACAGCCTGCCTCCTCCGCCATCCGGACCACGCAGTTGTCCCTGAACCCAAATATCTCCATAACAGGCACTTCCATGTGCTGCATCGACTGAATCTTGTCACATGGGCTTTCAATGGATATTTCGATCGTTTCGCCTTTGTTCTCTCCTTTGATCCTATGGGTCAGATTACATATATTCGAATTTACAGTGACTTCCGTTGTCATGTTCCCTCCTTTCCTGGAGATATCCATGCGAAGAATACCTAAAAGGACTCTCATTTACCCGCTTATATAGGTTGCGTTCCTCCAGATACTACTCCCCTGAGTGGATCTTCTTCAGCAGCCATGCCATATTGGAGGCCAGGTCCCTCATGGTCTGCATGCCCTCCGCATCATCGATGACATCCCCTGGATTGAGCCCCACGCCCAGGTTCCAGTAAGAAGAGCCCACGGTGAACATATTCGATATCCCGAAGAGATGGTTGATGGAATCATAAGCATGCACCGCCCCAGCCCTGCGCACAGCCACCACCGCTGCGCCCACTTTTCTGGCAAGGAAGCCCCCGTTCGCCATAGACACAAATCCCGTGCGGTCGATGAGCGCCTTCACCTCGGTTGACACATCAGCAAAATAAGTCGGCGACCCGATAACAATCCCGTCCGCCTCCCTCATCTTTGAGATGCACCCGTTGATCGGATCATCATCGAACACGCATTGCCCGTTCTTCATCTCAAAGCACTTCATACAGGCAGTGCATCCATGAACCTTCTGCCCGCCTATGTGTATGAGCTCAGTCTCCACGCCCTCGCCCTCAAGCCCCGAAAGAAGCTCTTTCAGGAGGGCGGCTGTGTTGCCCTCTTTCCGGGGGCTGCCGTTTATTGCGATTACTTTCATGATATTGGTCCTCTATATACTAATTACTAATTCCAAGTGCCTTATACTGTCCATGAATTTGAAAGTGCCTCAGCTTGTTTCAGTACTAACTCAATAGCATCCGGAGCCATGTCCGGAGGATATTTATACTTCTGCAATGTGAGGCGAACAAGAATGCGTAATTTAGCTCTAACACTATCACGAACCTGCCAGTCTACGGTTGTGGAGTTGCGTAGCTTTTCGGTTATTTCCCTTGCTATCTTTTTGAGAGTTTCATCACCCAACTCTCGTACAGCACTTTCGTTATTTGCCAGGGCATCATAAAAAGCGATCTCATCAGGGTTAAGGCCGAGATCTTTTTCGTGTTCCAGGTCTTTGCGATAATCCTTTGCCATCTGGATAAGTTCTTCGATGACCTGAGCGGTTTCAATAGCACGATTGTTGTATTTACGCAAAGTTTCCTGCAAACGGTCACTGTATTTCTTTTCCTGAACAACATTATTTGAAGATTTTGATCGGATCTGGTCTTTTAGTAGTTTCTCTAATAATTCAACTGCTAAGTTACGATATTCCATGTGCCGGACATCTTCCAGGAATTCGTCGGACAATAAACTGATATCTGGTTTTTCTAAACCGGCCAGTTCGAATATATCGACGACACCTTCAGCGATTATGGAATTATCAAGTATCTGTTTGAGGAGGGAATCCTTTTCTTCCTGCGTCCGTTTTTTATCAACAGATGTGAATTTACCAATAGCTGTTTTGATGGCTGAAAAAAATGCAATTTCGGTGTGTAACGGTTCAACTTCATCTAAAGTGCTGCATAAAGAGTATGCTTTGGTGATTGCAAGCACTGTGTCCATATAACGCTTTTTACCGTCATCAAGACCTAATATATGGTTGGCTGCAGGCACAAGTAGTTTGTAGGCCCGGGTTTCAAATCCGCTGTAATCGAAGCCATGGAAAAGACCACGTACGATATCCATTTTTTCCAGTAATATGGAGTAGGCTTCTTCGGCATTTTTTGTGGGTTCACCTCTGCCTTTGGCTTCGGTGTAGTTATTAAGTGCTTGCTTTAGCTCATTTGCAATTCCGATATAATCTACTACCAGCCCGCCGGGCTTGTTACCAAATACCCTGTTAACTCTTGCAGTGGCCTGTATCAGGTTGTGATCTCTCATGGGTTTGTCTATGTACATGGTATTGCAGCAGGGTACGTCAAACCCGGTGAGCCACATGTCACGCACTATGACCAATTTTAGAGGATCATCACTGTCTTTGAAACGGTTTTCGATATCCTTTTTGGTCTTCTTATTGTAGATGTGCGGCTGAAGTTCTTTTTTATCGGATGCTGAGCCGGTCATCACGATCTTTATTGTGCCTTTTTTCGGGTCAGGGTCATGCCATTGCGGGCGTAGTGCTATTATTTCATCATAAAGATCAACACATATCCTGCGACTCATGCCGACAATCATTGCTTTGCCTTCCAGAGACTCATTGCGCTTTTCAAAATGCCGGACAAGATCAATGGCTATCTGCTGAATACGTGGTTTTGATCCTACTAGTTTTTCCAGACGGCTCCAGTTGCTTTTTGTCTTTTCACGACTGGATATCTCTTCTTCGTCCTCGACTATCTCTTCGACCTTTGCAGATAGCTCTGCGATGATTTCATTATTTATGTCAAGCTTTGCCAGACGGGATTCGTAGTAAATGGGCACAGTTGCCCCATCATCTACCGCATCCTGTATGTCATAGATGGATATCTCTTTGCCAAATACGTCATAGGTGTCTTTGTCATCGGTTGATATGGGCGTGCCTGTAAATCCGATGAATGTGGCGTTTGGCAGAGCATCACGCAGATATCTGGAATATCCGAATACTGTTTTGCTGCCTATCACTTTGCCATTCTCATCTTTTATATCAACCAGGCGGGCTTTGCTTCCATACTGGCTGCGGTGGGCTTCATCCGAGATGACCACGATGTTGTGGCGGGAGTTCAGGACCGGATGTGTGGTTTCATTCCCGATCGGTGAGAATTTCTGTATAGTGGTAAAGATTATGCCCCCGGATTCTCTTTCAGAGAGCATGAGACGTAAGTCTTCCCGGCTTTGGGCTTGCACGGGTGCTTGTTTGAAGAGTTCCTGCAGATTGGAAAAGGTGTTGAAGAGTTGTCCATCAAGATCGGTGCGGTCTGTTACTACCAGTATGGTAGGATTGTTCATTTCCGGCTGCTGCAATAGTTTTCCGGCATAACAGCACATTAAGATGCTCTTGCCGGACCCCTGGGTATGCCAGATGACTCCGGCCTTTTTGTTGCCGGGCACTACTTCTCTGCCATAGCTTGCACGACTCTCATGACTTATGTGCTCATCCGGCATCTGTGAAGCTATCAGTGTAACCCTTACTGCTTCACGGACTGCATGGAACTGGTGGTACCCGGCTATTTTTTTGATTAAGCTTGCGCCATCGTGCTCAAAGAGTATGAAATATCGAAGATAATCAAGCAGCAATTCCCGGTCAAAGAATCCCCGCACAACTGTCTCCAGCTGCCATTCCAGTAACGGTTTATCATCTTCATCTTTGATAGTACGCCACGGTCCGAATCTTTCCTTGTTGGCTGTCAGTGACCCGATGCGTGCATTGAACCCGTCACTTATTATGAGTGCTTCATTGAACACAAACAGGTCACTTATCTCGTCCTTGTAGGTCTGCAACTGGTCGTATGCATCCCAGATATCTACGTTCTCATCACCCGGAGTCTTAAGCTCCAGTATAGCAACAGGCAACCCATTGATAAAACAAACAATATCCGGCCTTCTGGGCTGTTTCATCCCCTGGATCGTAAACTGATTGACCACCAGGAACCGATTATTCTCCAGTCTCTCAAAATCGATCAAAAATGCCCTGTCATGAACGATCTTATCATCTTTACGATACTCAACCGGCACCCCTTCCAGCAAGAACCGATGGAATACCCGGTTATTGATCGTCAGGTCCAGCCCCTCTGGTTTTAAAACACTTGCTAAAGCCTGCTCAACAGCACTCTCCGGTAATCCCCCGTTGATACGCACCAGTGCTTCGCGCAAATACCTCTTTAACACAACCTCATGGTAATCACCACGCTCAGGACGATAAGAATCACAAGCAATATCAGGACCATGAATTACATCCCAGTCCTTCTCCCTGAACCAGTCAAGACATAGCTGTTCCAGTTGATCTTCGTTCATCATGAGCATCCCTTTGTCAGTTGTAAGTGTTTACTCCCAGCACTTATTTAATCTTTTTTAAATTGAAATGATGAATTACACTCAAGTTTCGCTAAGTTCAATTCCCTCAACTGACAATTCACCGGACAGAAGTTTCGGGAGGAGGGTGTCACGAAGGTTGGAGAGTTGAATATTCTCCTCATCTTTCAAATACCGTTCTTGCATAAAAGGTGCGAGAATTGATTTAGAAAATGTATGAATTAGTGCATTATCTTTTGGTCCGAAAAATTCAACTTTAGATATAATATTAAAGGTTATTTGTGGAAAAGTGCCTGATCGAGATTCGGCCATCATTTGTAAAAAATCAATAGTATTCTGCTGTGTAAGAATAAAATAAAGGAATTTAGAATCAATATCGGCAATTGGCCTTAATACCATTAATTTTGTAGATACAACATGTTCTTTTCCATCAAAAAAAACATAAGCAAATCTTTTGTTTTCAGGACGAATTTCACTATATAATATATCATCTTTTTGAATTGATTTTTTAGCTTGCCCGGGAAGTGTTTCAACGATTGAGTAATTGGAATGTAAAACTTTTCCATTTTGAATATCACCAGTATTGAGAAAAATCACTTCGGATACAGTTTTTAATGGATAAGTTTTCGAAATAGTATTTAAGTAATCACCAATTTTCTTCACTTCCCACCCCTCCGGCACTTCCCCCAACTCCGCTTCCCACATAGCCGCCGGGAATAACTCAGCAATGCCTTCAAGCTGTACATAATCATCCGGCTGTTCAGCCTGCATCTTATCCAGCTCATCATCGGATTTGCCGGAAATGGTACGCATGGCGGCTCGGTTTACGCTTTCGGGATTTTCGTCTGCTTCAATGGCTGCTATTTTAGCTTTGACTGGGTCGAAATCCACGAACCAGCTTTTGAATATGGCTTGTGCCATGGATTCCAGGGTTTGGTTGATCTGGGTGTTGAGGGTGATTTTGTCGTCTAGCAAAGCCAATTTGTCTGCGATAGATTTTTGGATATCTAAGCTTGGCTTAGGTACTTCTAATTGCTCAATCATACTTTTTGTTAAAGCATTTCTAGTTGCACCAGAACTAGCAATTATTAATAATAAATTTTGCATTTTTGATGATGCTAAAAAATACCTCACAAAACGAGCATCTAACTCAATTGGATTAACTCTAATTAGAGCTACATGTTGATTAACTCTTGAAGGTAAGTATTCATCTTTTACTAAACAAACACGAGCAACTGAATCACCTGTGATATTTAGCAGTATATCGTTTTTTTCAACAATAACATTTTTTAAATTGTCTGCTGCTTCCTTATCTATATAAACAAGGCCGTCTGGTCTAAATCCTTCATTATACACGTTTTGACTTCTGATAAGGCAAATTTCACCTTCACTGTGATATACACTGTTTCCACCTTTAGGTGTGGCACCACTCCCTATTTTAAGGCAATAATTCTTGAGTTTAATTACTGGCCAATCGTTATTCATTAATTAATTCCACCAAAAATTGCCTGTACTGGTGTTTGGGTTTTGTCAAAAACTGTGCGTTCATTATCGACAGAACATCCAGTGTTTTTTCGTTCAAATCATCAGCAATCATCAACTGCACCCATTTTTGTGATTACATTTTTTTTGGATATGTAATGGCTGTTTCTTTTGTTCCAATTATTAAAAACGACGTAAGGTTCCGACTCTAATTTGCTCCACTCAATTGTGTAGCTATCTTTTAATGTATGTTTTTTAATATTCAAGAATAAAGGATTGTATTCGACAAACAGATCGAGATTCATTTCTAATTTTCCTTTAGGTCGAATCAAAGTTGTGTTATCATCAAGATTAACTGTTTCAAACTGATCTGGAAACTTATCTCTGACTATTTTAGTGTAAAGTGAAAATTGTGCCATTTCCGATGGATTTAAATAATCTAATTCTTCTGTTTTTTCAGCAGATTTTGCAGGGTCATCTTTTAAACTTATTCTGTAAGTTAATTTTAGTTTCTTTGCTTCATTCTTTGAAACATTAGTTATACGTATATATTGATGCTCAAAATTGTAGGCAGAGGTTGATTCAAGCACATCAGATAATTCAATTTCATTTTTGAGATTTGAAACAATATGCGTGGACAAAATAGGTTTTTTAGCCTCTCGAAATTGGCAAATCAAGATGGATATGAATATTACATTTACAATAATTAACACGATATTGAGCATATTTCCAATGGCATCGAAAAACTGCATATTTGGTCTCCTGATACTCTACATGTAACTTTCATTATGCACACAGGGTAATTGTCCAACAAGCCGTTGGACAATTCTGGCGCAAGCTGTGCCAGAACTAGACTTATACCTCATCTACCAACTACTTCCCATGAACCTGCTTTTGTCGAACCGATCCTTTTCAATAAACCTTCATCCTTTAGTTTTTTGATGTGCCATTCAACGCCTTTGGCCGTTATACCTGTCAATTCAGCCAATTCATCAGTTGTTATCTGTGGAGTCTGAGATATAATCTCAATTATTTTCTCCTTGGTTTTTTTCCTAGTTTCTTCCCTAGTTTCTTCCCTAGTTTTCTCCGACGCTTTTTCGGAGATGATATCTCTTGTCAGTGGGAAAGTGATCTTGTAGAAATCCACATCGTTTGAAACCAGAGGTTCGGTATTATAATAGGACTTCCAGCCGGTGAACATTTTATCAAAGCCGGAACCTGCGTTTTCGGAGAGTTTGATGACCCTGAAAATTTTCGTAATAATGGGATTTCTTGGCATCGTGAAATCTTCTTTCATGATGGACTCGATATCTTTTGGGAGGCTGCCGGGGTTTAAGAACTCTATCCTGTCAAGGAAAACTCTTATCCTTGGCTTCATAGGGCTGAAATAATCAGAATGCATCAGAAGATTCACAAGAGCCTCACGAATAGCAACAAGCTGGGGCTGGCTGTCAGTGGCAAAGCCATCTGCTCTTAATGTGAACGGAAGGTCGATTTTTTTCATAAGGCGTTCAAAAATGCTGAAATAGAACCGGAACAGATTCTCTTCCTCATAAAGCCTGTAATTATACCGTGTAGGAGCATCAGAATAGGACGTACCCATGATCTCAAGATAATCTATCCGAAAATCAGTAAGCATACGGTTAAGGTTATCCTCATTTCCAAAGACCAGCAAACCACCGATAGTGACCCTGCCATCGACTACAACCTGTAGCTTCTCCAGCAATTGTTCTGTTGACAATTTATTATATCTGTGCTCAGGGTTCACATTCTCAAGATAAGTCCTGTAATCAGAAATCGTCCTCTCATCCAGATCATCAATAGTAAACCCGGTAAGTTCCTTATCCTTTAGACCGAACGAAGAATCCCTGTACATCGCATCGATCTCAACATCCGTCGCACGTTGATCTCCACTGCCGGTTCGTATAAACGTATTTTTTCTTGAATTGAAATAGACGGGCTTCTGCTCAGATGCAGGAATATAAAAAGCAAGCACAACTTTCCCATCAAAATCATACTTCACACTTCTGACCCTGATCTTCTGGTTGAACTTGTCCCCCCGAAGAGCCGTGGTAAAATCCTGCTCTATTCGTTCAGCATCTTCAACACCACTGATCTCAAAACCGCTATTTTGATGCCTAACTCCAAAAACAAGCCAGCCACCATTTGTATTCGAAAACGCACTGACTGTTTCAAAACTGCTTTTTGGAATAGAAAATTTTGCCTCCTTCACCTCAAAATCTTCCCACTCAAGCTCTTCCAGCCGGTTGAACAGTTCCGTTTTATCCATATTCAGCATTCCCTTTTAATGATCCGGCTTCGTTCATGTATCATATCTCAAAACCCAGACCTGCCAGATTCTTTCTGATCTCAGCTTCCAGTTTGTCGCTCTCTTCAAACTGACCCTTCAACTTGCTCGTAAGTGATCCCATCTTCTCGGCAAAAGGAATACCATCATCCTCTTCTTCCTCTGCACCAACGTATCGACCGGGAGTAAGGACAAAATCGTGCTTTTTGATAGTCTCATGGTTTGCTGAGAAACAGAAGCCTGGCTCGTTGTCCTCCTCGGTCCATTCTTTTTTCCACTTGTGGAAGGTATCGGCTATCTTTTGTATATCCTCATTCTTAAAATCACGCAGCACACGGTCTTTCATATAACCAAGGTTGCGGGCATCAATGAACAGGACCTCACCATACCTGTCCCTTTTACCATCCTTTGCTGACTTGTCCTTTGTTAAGAACCATATACAGGCAGGGATCTGAGTGTTAGTGAACAACTGACCGGGCAGTGCAACCATGCAATCCACGATATCATTCTCCACAAGAGCTTTGCGTATCACGCCTTCATTGTTAGTATTACTGCTCATGGAACCGTTAGCAAGAAGCAGTGCCATACTGCCTGTTGGTGCCAGATGGTATAGCATGTGCTGCATCCACGCAAAGTTAGCATTGTTCTGGGGCGGTGTACCATACTCCCAGCGCGGATCCCCTAACAGTTTCTCATGCCACCACTCTTTCATATTAAAAGGAGGGTTCGCCATTACAAAATCAGCACGCAGGTCAGGATGTTGGTCATCAAGGAAGGAATCGGCGTTCTTCTTACCGAAATTAAAATCAATGCCTCGAATAGCCATATTCATAGCAGCCAGTTTCCATGTGGTCGGATTTGACTCCTGACCGTAAACCGATATCTGCTTTTTCTGCTCAGCGGCCTTATAGTGCATCACATTAGCATGCTCTTCAATGAACTTATCACTGGAAACAAAGAACCCGCCGCTTCCCATAGCAGGGTCATAGACACGTCCCTTATAAGGCTCCAGCATCTCAACTATCAGGGTAACAATGGATTTAGGTGTGTAGTACTGGCCACCCTGCTTCCCTTCGGCAAGTGCGAACTGGCCTAAAAAGTACTCGTAAACATGACCAAGAATATCTTTTGATTTCAGGTTAAGCTTTTTGCCCTTATATTCAGGATCATGGAACCGAGTAGTGCTGAATTCATTGATCAGGCCTATGAGTTTGTCAGAATCCAGCTGATACTGGCTGATCCTGTTGAGAATGCCTTTAAGCTTCAGGTTTGCCTTTTCGATCTCGTCGAAGGCATTATCGATCAACCATGACACTGAACGCAGTTTAACGTCTTCACCCTGTTCGTTTTGCCATATCACACTGCCTGTGGGAAGGGTGACAGTTTCCTGAAGAGTGTTCCAGCGGGCGGTCCTGGGTACCCAGAAAACATTCTTCTCTATGTAATAGTCCCCGATCTCCAGCTCCCTTGCTATGGCCTCCTGGTAGTCTTCGTCGCTATCGTAATCTTCACGAGGCAAATAATAGATGTTGTCCTCATCGTCATTTTTAAACAGCTCAACCAGTTCTTGCTGACGCTCTTCAAAGGCATCTGATACATATTTAAGGAAAATAAGTCCTAATACCACGTGTTTATAGTTGGCAGCATCCAGGTTAGAGCGTAGTCTGTCAGCAGCCTTCCAGAGCTTGGTGTCAAGATCACTTAAAAATTGCTGTTCATTGTCAGTCATTATTCAGGCCTTCATAATTCAAATTGTTAAATTATTATGATGAAACTTACAAACAGTCACATTATTAATGCAGAATCTATTCGGTTTTAATTATAAGACCTATTCAGGAGCTAAAATTTTGTGTTCCCATGACTTTAAATTTACTGAGCAATGCTCCTGAGATTCTATTTTGATTGTATTATGAACTTATTTGAAGATACATACAAACATAATAAACTATCTTCTAAGTTAGAATATAGTTGTTAATATAAATCATTTACTAAAAATCTTTAAGTCTATTTAATAATTACAGTTTAAATGGCTCTGTAGGAAACCTATTGAAATCATAATCTATAGACAAAATTCTGCAAAAATACAAAGCATAGCACTAAAGAGAAGAGATCTAAATGTCTTATGAGAAATAGTTCCTGGTGCGGGAGATGCGATTCGAACGCACGAACTCCTACGAGACTAGACTCTGAATCTAGCGCCTTTGACCTGGCTGGGCGACTCCCGCATTGTGAATGATGCTTAGTAGCGCTTTTTCTAGTTAAACTTTGTGTTTGGGTGAGAATGTTGGGGATGGCCTTCAGGCCATCATTCTCAGCAGGAGGGCTTTCTGTGAGTGCAGACGATTCTCGGCCTGGTCGAAGACTACGGAGTGAGGGCCGTCCATGACCTCAGCGGAGATTTCCTCGCCGCGGTGTGCGGGGAGGCAGTGCATCACGATGGCATCTTGTTTTGCAAGGTTGACAAGCTGCATATTTATCTGGTAGGGGGCGAGGTCCCTGAGGCGCTTTTCGCGCTCGTCCTCATCTCCCATGGACACCCATACGTCGGTATAGAGGACATCGGCATCCTTTGCAGCCTCTGCCGGGTCGTTGGTGACCGTCACTTTGCCGCCAAGCCGCCTGGCCTGTTTCACTATCTCCGGGTCGGGTTCATATCCTGGCGGGCAGGCAACCGCGATTTCTATTCCCGCCAGCGTACAGCCAAGGATGGCGGAATTGCACACATTGTTACCGTCGCCGACCCAGGCATATTTCAGGCCCTTGAGCCGGTTCTTGTATTCGCGGATGGTCATCAGGTCTGCGATTATCTGGCAGGGATGCTCCCTGTCCGAGAGTGCGTTGATGACAGGCACATCAGAGTGTGCCGCAAGCTCACTAACAGTATCGTGGCTGTACACCCTTGCAACAATACAGTAGAGGTAGCGCGAGAGCACTTTGGCGGTATCGCCCACTGTCTCTCCGCGGCCAAGCTGCATATCCCTCGGGTTCAGGTAGAGCGCATGGCCCCCGAGGTCGTTCATGGCAACCTCGAAAGACACCCTGGTGCGTGTGGATGACTTCTCGAAGATCATCCCGATGCTCTTGTTCTTCAGAAGGTCAGTGACCTTGCCCTTCACACGCTTTTCCTTCAGGTCTGTTGCCACATCAAGGATTTCGATGATCTCTTCCTGCGAGAGGTCAGCCATTGAGATAAGATGTTTCATGCTATCATTCCCTTGGTCAGTTACTGCATATTGCGTATCGTCCTCATGTGATCGATACGCCTCTGTATGAGCCCTGCAGTGCCGATATCCCGCCTGGAATGCAGGTCCCCTTTAAGATTGTCCAGCGCATGCTGTGCGATCTTCTCAGCCTCAGCAATAGTATCCGCGACGCCCACCACTGCCACAGCCCTTGATCCGGTCGTATAGACCTTGCCATCACTCTCATAGACGCTTGAATAGAAGAGCAGGGCGTCACCAATATCCCCCACTGTGACTTCCCTGTCACTCGTCGGAGCGTCAGGATAGCCTGCAGGAACAGCGTATTTGCACACAGTAGCCTTCCTGCTGAACTTCACATCAAGCTTGTCAAGTGTGCCCGTAACAATAGCTGACAGCACATCAGTATAGTCGGTCTCCAGAAGGGACAGCACATTCATAGCCTCAGGGTCTCCAAAGCGCGCATTGAATTCTATCACTTTGGGTCCGGCCCTGGTTATCATGAACTGGCCGTACAGGGCTCCCCTGTAACCGACGCCTGTGACCCTGCGCAGGGCCCTGATGGTATCCAGCATTATCTGCTTTGCCTGGCTTACGTCTTCCTCCACAAGGAATGGCAGGATCTCTCCCGCATCATTGTAAGAGCCCATACCTCCGGTGTTAGGCCCAAGGTCGCCCTCAAAGGCACGCTTGTGATCCTGCACCGTCGGCATGAAAGCCAGGTGCTCGCCATCCACGAAAGCCTGCAGGGTGAATTCCTCGCCCTTAAGGTTCTCCTCCACGACCACGCTGCCGGTTGCAAGCAGGCTTGCTGCATACTCCTTAGCAGCATCCAGGTCAGGCAACTGATCGCCCATTACCTTTACGCCTTTGCCACCTGTAAGGCCGGCAGGCTTGACAGCAACATCGCCAAGCTCGTCAATGAAAGAGTCCATAGGCCCTCTCTCCGTGAACACTTCAAATCTCGGGCAGCCTGCTATTCCGTTATCCTTCATGAAATTGCGAGCCCAGCCCTTATTGAACTCTATTTGTGCCACTGCTTTTTTAGGGGCGGCAACACTGATACCGGCATCCTCCAGGGCATCGGCAAGGCCCACGGAAAGCGGGGCCTCGGGCCCTATAACTGCTATTTCGATATTCTTTCTGACTGCGAACCCGACTACCTTCTCAACATCTGTTTCCTTGGCAAGAAGGAAATCCTCACATAGTTCTGCGATTCCCGGATTCTTCTTTGACATTACTGCAAATAGAGAAGGGTCTTTCCTGCTCCTCGCCAGTGCTGCCGTGATAGCGTGCTCCCTTCCGCCACCACCTACTACTAGAATGTTCATGACTTAAAACCTCGTTATTGAAACAATTATGACTACGACATGTTGCTAGATAGGGATTTGTTTGTTAGGACATGGTTTAGGTCTGCAATCGGACCCCTGATTCATTAGAAATTGGAATAGCATAAAGTGCTAGTTATTGTAATAAATAATTTACTATTTCATTTTCCCGTAAAAACTCCGCAAGGATCATACCAGATCACTCGCCCTCACAAGCGGTATAAGCTTGACACCGATGGAAGCGAGATTCTCCGTAGCTCCCGATTCACGGTCCACGACAGTAACAACATGCTGAACTTCACCACTTTGCGCGCGTATCGCCTCAATGGCATCCTTCACAGAACCACCGCTTGTGGTCACATCTTCCAGAAGCAGCACTTTTGAGCCTGCTCTGAGTTCACCCACAAAACGCCCGCCTGTGCCATAGCTTTTATCATCTTTGCGTATAAGCAAGAGAGGCAGTCCGGATTCCAGGGACACGGCAGTAGCCAGGGGGACGCTGCCAAGCACCACGCCGCCAACCGCATCTACCTGCATGCCCGTTATAATCTTTGTAGCTTCCTGCGCAATGATCCTGAGGGTCGCAGGGTCAGTGCTTGCTTTTTTGATGTCGATATAGTAAGTGCTCTTCTTTCCGGAGGCAAGTGTGAAATCCCCGAACCTGACAGCACCGCAGGCTTTCAGCGCATCGGTAAGTAACTGTTTGCTTTTCTCTGATCCTGGCATAATGATCACCTGATTGGAAATGTAAATATATCCCCATCTGCTGTAAAATCATAAATAAAAGTATATAATGCCCGGGCTTTACCAAGGCTCTTTCTTTACCCCTATAAAGTATCCGACAATGTTTGTAGAAACATGCAGCAGAGGAGTGACAAGAATTACTGCAAGTGCTACGTAGAATGTAAAATTGGCTGTGAACCACGAAGGTGCGACGATATACGTCAGTACCCATGCCCCAAGTACAAAATCAAGCTGGTCAACACCCGGAAGTGGAGCACCCCTTTTAAGACCCAGCCTGCGTTTAAAGAAACTCATGGAAAGATCACCAAGCAGTGCCCCGAAAGCCAGCGCAAATATTACCAAAAGGGCGCCCGGCATCGCGCCAAAGGATGGAAGTTCTATTCCAAAGATAGTGGTCTGCCGTGACATATAATACATCTGCAGCAGGCCAAGCAGCATTCCGCACACGGTGCCTGCAATAAGTCCACGGAATGTCTTGCCGTCACCCAGTATGCGGCGCCCATCCTTAAGCGTCTTTCCACCATCCAGGGGCCTGCCACCACCAAATACGGCAGCTGTTGAATTTGGGATATATGCAGGAAGCATCAGCCAGAGAGCAGTAAGCAGTATCTCTATCATTATGTCCATCCGTTTTATCACATTTATATGCACATGATTGCACGGCATCTATTTAAATTATGATGCATGCAAGAGAAAACTCTATATTACATACCTATTGTAAGATTAAGGCTGACAACAGATGAAAAATACAAGGCCCCTTCTGACACCTAAAAATACAATGCTTGCTGCTGTTGTTGTCTTTTTGCTCCTGGCAACAATAATATTGATGGGTATGCTTACGCCGCTTATTGCAAAGCTGACCACAGGAGCGGAGATACGTCTTGAACCCAGTTATTTCAACTACCGGACAGCTTTGCCCACAGCCGGGCTTGTAATACTGCTGAGCGTGTGCATGCTCGCAGGCTATCTGGGGCAAAAGAACACTGCCTTGATAGTAGCAGGCTATACGGCACTTGCAGCTTTCTTTGCATTTATATCGCCTTTTGGGAACCTGGCCATAGATGTTTCCATTCCCATAATTGCGCTTGCCGTGTTTGCAACCATATACAAGATCGGAAAAACATTCACAAGGAGTTCCTTCGTCGCAACAGCCAGGGGTGCAAGCGCACACATCATCCACCTGGGAATACTTTTCATCCTGCTCGGAATAGTGCTTAGTGCCAATATGAAAGTGGAAGGGTCAAATTTGATCAGTTCTGGTAATATGGGGCAGTTCCCCGGGCAGGACTATGCAATAAAGGTCAGCAATATGAGTTCATACTACTCAGGCGACCCATACCAGACATATCCCGGATCCGCGTATACAACTGAAGTGGATTTTGACATATACAGGAATGGAGCTTACTTCCGGGAAGGTCAGGTAAAGTACATTACTGATTTCAAGTGGGGCCAGAGTTATACGACTACCTATATACACCGCGGGCTCACTGAAGAGCTCTTCATCGCTCCCAGGGCCATCAGCCTGCAGAAAGGAGAGATAGACCTGTACATGAGAACCGTACCCTACATAAACTTCCTCTGGGGCGGTTTCTATCTGATGGTCATAGGTATCACTGCACTCATCGCAATAGATTACGGAAGCGATAGAAGATCCCGGGTTCAGAAACAGGATAAGAACATAAGAGGCAAAGTATGAATTTTGGGATGATCCTTATCTGGGTAGCCTTCCTCACAGGACTGGGAGCCACAGTATTTTCACTTGCCTATCACCTGAAAGGACGGCACACCCACAGCAACCGCTCCAAAAAAATGGAGATGGCATGTGCGGTATCGGCCACACTATCCATAGTGCTGCTCGTTGCACACCTTTTGAGAGTCAATGCATCCTACTATTATGTTTACAGCCACTCCAGCATGGACCTTGCATGGTATTACAGGATCTCGGCTCTCTGGGCAGGCCAGGAGGGCTCACTACTGCTCTGGGCATGGGCAATACTTGCAATACTACTGCTTGTGCAGTACACCGGACAGAGTAAAGAACTCGCAGATACGAAACTGATGAACATCACCAGAATGGTGTCTCTGGCCATCGCATCGGTCTTCCTGCTGATACTGGTCATCAAGAACCCCTTTGCCACCTACACCATTGCAGGCACAGGTATCGGGATCAATTACTGGGACCCTTTTGCAACTCTTGTAGAAGTACCCTACGGGCAGGGCATGAACCCTCTGCTGCGCAACCCCTGGATGGCTATACACCCGCCGGTGCTGTTCCTGGGATATGCGGCTTTCACGATACCCTTTGCAGCAGCCGTTGCTAACCTCCTTATAAAAGATGGCAGATGGACGAACATCGCAAGGGACTGGATGCGTATAGCATGGCTCTTCCTTACCCTTGGCATCGGACTCGGAGGCTTCTGGGCGTACGAAGTGCTTGGATGGGGAGCATGGTACTGGTCATGGGACCCGGTGGAAACATCATCACTCATCCCATGGATAACAGCCACTGCGTTCCTGCATGCCAGGACACGCACATCCCACGGAGAATATGGGTTCCTTGCGCCCCTGCTTGCGATGGCATCATTCATACTTGTGATATTCGCCACCTTTGTGACCCGCAGCGGCATGTGGGCCTCGGTCCATTCATGGCAGGATTTCAATACAGAAGGAATGGTAATAGCAATATTCCTCTTGATCCTGCTGGGAAGCAGCACGTTATTACTGGCAAGGCGTTACTTTGAGGATGAGAATAAGGCTTAAGCCCACTATTTTTCAATCCCGGGAAACGCCTGTTATTCTTCCATGAAGGTCACGGTCTTCAGGCTGCCGTTCTCTTCAATGAGCAACTCTATCTTCCTTTCTGCTTTTGATAACTTCCTGTTGCATATACGGGCAAGTTTCATGCCTCTTTCAAACAGTTCCAGGCTTTCGTCCAGAAGCAGCTGGCCTCTTTCGAGCCTGTCCACCAGGGCTTCAAGCTCATCCAGGGATTCCTCGAAGCTTGTTTCATCTTCGCAGGCTTCATTATCCATATTAGCAGCTTGATTTCTCTTATCAGCATTAATCACGTCCTGATTCCCCGCAACTTTCTTCTTCCCGGCACTCTCGCCAATACCTTTACTCATGATTATTTCCCTCCGTCCTATGTTCCCCTTATTCCGGTATTACGCTTTTTGACACATCTTTCACACTACACATGATAGTACCATCCTTTACCTTAAGACTGAGATCGTCTCCCGTATTGACATCGTACACGCCACGAACGGGCCTGCTCCCGTCAGCCATCATCGCAATGCAGTACCCACGTTCCAGAGTGCTCAGGGGACTTACCGCATTCAACCGGCCTGCCAGACCACTCAAGGAAGTGCGCTTGGATTCCATTACCCTTCCCGCATGGCGCTCCAGCCTGATGTTCAGCTCATCCACCCTCTGATAGTTCTGGCGCAGGAATTCATTGAGCTTTTCAGGACCAATCCTGCCGGAGAGGTGATCAAGCCTGTCAGAAAGTTCAGACATGTAATGTATTGCAGCCTTCCCCATACGTACCGACAGGGAGAGTATATGCCTTTTCAGGTCTAAACTGTCCGGAACTGCCAGCTCAGCCGCGGCTGATGGCGTGGGAGCCCGCATATCTGCCGTAAAATCAGCTATTGTATAATCGGTCTCATGCCCCACGGCCGATATCACAGGAACCCTTGATTCGAATATTGCCCTTGCAACAATTTCTTCATTGAATGACCAGAGGTCCTCCAGCGAGCCTCCTCCCCTGCCTACGATGATGACATCGACATCCGCCCTGTTGAGGTGCTCAAGGGCTTTTACAATGCTTGGCGCAGACATCTCCCCCTGCACGACAGCAGGGGCCAGCAGCACATCCACAGGATACCTGCGTCCAAGCACATGCAGGATATCATGGATCGCTGCACCTGTGGGAGAAGTGGCAACACCTATCCTTTGCGGGAATCTCGGAACTGGCCTCTTGCGTGACCTGTCGAACAGCCCTTCAGCCTCCAGCTTTGCCCGCAGTTGCTCGTAGGCCTTGTACAGTTCGCCTATACCGTCCGGCCTCATATCAAGTATATGGAGCTGATACTGTCCGCGAACCGTATAAACGTCCAGCGAGCCAAATATGAGGACTTTCATGGAGGATTCCGGTTCGAACTTGAGCGACCTGTTGGTCGACCTGAAGCTGACACAGCTTATCTGGCTGCCTTTGTCCTTCAGGGTGAAATAGTAATGGCCGGAACTATGTTTTGTGAGGTTTGATATCTCCCCGCGCACCCAGACCTGGTTGAGCAGGGGATCCTGGCACAGTAACTGTTTGATATGGTCGTTCAGTTGTGAAACAGTATAGATTCCCATAGTTATCTCCCGGCCTTTATGAGAACGCTTTGCTGGTATTATATCATAAAGGAAGTCGTGTGAAAGTATTATGCCAACTTTTATATTACTATTCCCGACACGATTACTTTTAAAATATTAGTACACTAAGAAAATTTATCTGCAGATTTATTTCGAAATGTTTTAATAGTTAGTCAAATTCCTTTCTAAAATATCCAAAGAGGAGAGACGATTTGACCAAAACGAAAGCAAGACCGGATATTTACCTTGGGGAAGAGCAAGGACTGCATGATATCAGGGCAATCAATGCAGAAGAGTTACACAAAGAGGAAAATATAGAAAACAGCACCCTTGTGGAAATACACACATATGCACCCAAAAGCGGGTTCATCCGCAAGGTAAGGGCTACAAGTACATGGTGTTCTCTCTTGATAGACAATATCATATCAGGGATATCCCTCCTGAATAAGAGCAGTGAGAACGAAGAGACGCTCTGTCCCTACAAAATGAGGTCCTCAAAAAAACACGGGATAATAACTGTGAACTGCAAAGAGTGCTCCCATGGGTCCACATTCCAGAGCCCGGTCTGCAGAAAGAATGTCTTCAACATACTCCTCAGAGAACCCGTAATTGACAGGCTTGTTCTCTCAAACCTATATGAGAGGGACTATGAAGGAAAAACTCTTGCAATTATCTACATGATGGCACATCTCCACGACCGCCTGAGCTCTTATTCCACTGCAAGGTTAACACATGAGGATTGCACCTACAGGGAATGCAGGAAATGTGCATCCATCCGTCAGCAATTGATAGAGGATATCATTATAAAATCCGGGCAGGACCCTTTGAAGGCCTGTTCTATGATCAACCGGTACTGCGATCCGTACAGTCTTGGAGATATGAGAGCAGGAGAATACGAGGAATGTGAAAAATGTCTTCAGGATTTCATGAGCATCCTTCAGGAGATGTCAACTTACTCTCTCGACATAAAAAGATCCTTGCACACTAAAGTTACAGGGCCTTCCGATGGTGTTGAAGATGCAGATTACGAAGTATACCTGAGATCGTATGTCAGACCGCCCTTTTCCACTTCACGCATATACATCGAGCCTCCGGACAATACGGTCTTCCTTGAGTGCTACGACATTGATCACATGAACGAAAGGTCACTTCCCGTATCTATCTACCAGCTGACCGACCGGCCGGAGAAGATGTATGTCATAAACCCTGCGGAGTATTGCCTTGAAGCAGATGAGCTGGAGATCATTGAAACCGTGAGAAAGAAGATGATCAGGCATCGTCCCAAAGACCTGCAGTTCGCAAACCCCTCCAGCTCAAGGAACTATTTCAAGCTCCTGGGAAAACGCCTGTTACTGGAAGAGGCTGAACTTCGGAGAATGGCACTGGAACCTTCGAAAGTTAAACTTTACACAGACATCCTCGCCAAGTACACAACCGGCCTTGGCATACTTGAGGACCTGCTCTCTGATGAAAGGATCACGGACGTGTATGTCAATGCACCGGCTGACAGGAACCCTGTGCATGTTGTGCTGGACGGGGAAGAGTGCGTCACCAATATTTTCCTGTCCCAGGATGACATGGACTCGATGGTATCCAGGCTCCGGTCGATAAGCGGTCGCCCCTTTGGGGAAGCCACCCCTGTGCTTGAGATGTTCCTGAAGGAATATAAAGTGCGTGTGTCGGTCATCGGGGATCCCCTCAGTGCAAAAGGAATAGCCTATGCTTTCCGGAAGCACGCAAAGGACCCATGGACGCTTCCAAAACTCATCAACACCGGTTCCATATCCCCGCTGGCTGCGGGGCTGCTGAGCTTTATCATGGATGGACAGGCCTCTGTACTTGTTGCTGGTGGTGTGGGAGCCGGCAAGACATCCCTGCTGAGCGCCATGCTGCTGGAGATACCCCAGAAGTACAGAATACTCACCATAGAGGATACACCGGAAATACCAATCGAACAGCTTCAGGAGATGGGGTGGAAGGTGCAGGGACTTAACTCACAATCGGCCATCATAAAATATGGCATCGAAATAGAGCCTTCAATGGCACTGAGGGCTTCCCTGAGGCTTGGGAGCTCATCCCTTGTAATGGGAGAGGTCAGGGGTCCCGAGGTTTCGGTCCTTTACGAAGCCATGCAGGTTGGAGCCGCCGGTAATTCGGTCATAGGCACTATCCACGGCTCATCAACGCGTTCGGTCTACGAGCGCATAGTGCATACACTTGGCGTCCCGCCTGCATCTTTCAAGTCAACGGATGCAGTTATAGTTTGTAGCAATACCAGAATCGAGGGAAGCATGGTTTCAAAGCGCAGGGTTATCCAGATAGCCGAGGTCAACGAGAATTGGGACCCCCGGGACACCGACACAGTGTTCTCTGATGTACTGAAATATAACGCATCCATTGATACTCTGGTACCGGCTGATATAATGGACAGGGGACAGTCGGTGCTCATCAGCAAGATAGCAGGCAAATGGGGCATGAGCATCGACCAGGCCTCCCAGAATATACGCCTGAGAGCAAAGATCAAGGAGAAAATGGCGGATTACGGCAAGAAGGATGCATTCTTTGTGGAATCAGTCACTGTAGGCACAGCAAACAATATGTTCTGGCTGCTAACAGAAGAAGAGAAAAGCTCTCAGGGAGGATCTGATCCGGAGAGGATCTACAGGAGATGGTCGGAGTGGTTTGAGGATTTCGCATCAAAGCACTCACCCCAATTTGCGCAGCATACGCATGAATTTCCTGTCACGGACGAAAACGCCCTGATAACAGCAGGTGGTTTCTCTGAGCAATGAAGAGAACTGGTATTACCACGGCTGCAAGTTCACATTCAGGAACTTTAGCTGGCTCCTGTGGAACCCTGCTTCCTTTAGAAAGAAAGCAGATAAGGCTGTAAGCGAAGAATACAGGGATTCGCTTGTATATACGGGACTTGATCTGGAACCTTATGAAACTGCATTCTTCGCGTATACAGTATCAGGTTTTATGTTCCTTTGCTTCCTCATTGCTGATTTTATCATATTCAGGCTTACCAGCTTTGAGGCTGCCACGCTCAAGATAACCGTGGCCATAAGCCTTATTCTCCCCCTTCTTACGCTGATATACCTCAGCGAGTACCTCAAAATATACTCCAGGTGGATGAAGGTCCGCTCCCTTGGAGATATGCCCGAGATCCTGAGCTATATAGTCATGTCAATGAAGCTTGTCCCTAACATGGAAGTAGCTATCCGGTTTGCTGGCGAGAGCTCGGACAGGCCTCTGGCAAAGGATCTGAGAAAGATGCTATGGAACCTTCATGTTAGGGAATACAGGGGAATGGATGATGCCACACTGGAATTTGCTAACATATGGGGCAAGAACAGTGAGTATTTCAAACGGGCCCTGCACCTTATCAAGAGCTCGACCAGTGAACCGGACGAAGCCCAGAGGGTGATCACCCTGAACAGGGCCCTTGACATAGTGCTGGAGAACACAAAGAGACTGATGGAGAACTTTGCATCAAAGCTGAAAAGCCCTACATACATCCTGTACTCCATATTCATCCTTATCCCTCTTGCACTGGTCGCCCTCATGCCTGCGATAACCGTGGTAGGCATCCGCTTTGGCATAGGCACTCTTGTTGCATTGTATAACATAATCCTGCCGCTGGCGACATTTGCCTACGCGGAATATATCCTCATGCAGAGGCCTGCCACGTTTGTTCCACAGAATATCCCCGACAGTCACCCGCAACTGACGGGCATAAAGAAGAAAAAGGCGACTGCTGCGATGATATCTACGGTTCTGGGCATTGGAATAATCTTCCTTGGCTATGTATGGATGGTCCTGGGAAATCCCGGCAACATCATATCAACCGCAACGCTTGAGGGCGTCCTGCCTCCGGGACTGCTTATCCTGTGGGGGCTGGTCTTTGCAATTGCATTCTACCTGAACATGAGTTATACACCCTACAAGAAGATACGTGACGAGATTAAGAGGATGGAAATAGAATTCTCAGATGCCCTTTTTGTACTGGGCAGAAGAATATCTGAGGGCAGGGCCACCGAGGAGGCATTTATGCATGCGGCATCGACCATGCAGGGATCACAGATAGCCGGAGCATTTGAAAGGATATCCCTGAACCTGCTGAGCATCAGGGCGGATATCATGACAGCCATCTTTGACGATGAGTTTGGAGCATTCAAGGATATTTACTCTGACAGGATACGGACCACCATGAAGCTCTTTGTAGAGAGCGCACACAAAAGCCATGAGGCGGCAGGCGTGGCCATTGTCAAGCTTGCAGACCACCTCAAGGAACTGCAGGATGTCGAGCAGAACATTAAGAGGTCGCTATATGACATGACATCCACAATGCGCTCAACAGCAGCCATCTTCGCACCCCTGATAGCAGGAGTCACCATGGCCCTGTCTGAGGTCATTGCAAAGATACTTCAGAACATATCCCACAGCATGGCGAACCTTCCGGCAAATATGATACCTGGACCAGGACAGATATCCCCGGCAGACCTTGAGCAGTCCATCCCGTCTGACCTGTTCATGCTCTCCATAGGCGTATACCTTATCATGATAACGGTAATACTCACCCGTTTCTCAGGCACCATCGAATACGGAGGCGACAGGGCTCAGCTGATGTACGACCTGGGACAGGTGCTTCCATTATCCATAATCATATTCACTCTTTCAACAGTGGTGTCAAGGGTCATCTTCAGGGGGCTTGTGTAATATGGCAGAAAGTTCCGTAAAGTTCAATATCCATCGTTCAAATATAGCTCAGGGAGTTGATATCAATGAAAAGATCCATAGGAGCTAAACCATTTGTTTATCCTGCACCTGCATGGGTGATCGGTACATATGATGCGTTCGGCACCCCGAATGCAGCGACCATTGCATGGGGAGGCATTTCCTGCTCAAGCCCTCCCTGTGTTAGCATATCCCTTCGGAAAGCGACCTACAGCTACACCAATATTATGGAAAAAGAGGCGTTCACTGTAAACATACCTTCGGAAGAATATGTGAAACACACGGACTATTGCGGGATGGCAAGCGGAAAGGATGAGAACAAGTTCGAGACTACCGGCCTCACCCCCGTGAAAAGTGACCTGGTGTATGCACCTTACATCCAGGAATTCCCAATTGTACTTGAATGCAAACTGGTACACAGTTTTGAGATCGGGCTCCATACGCAGTTCATCGGAGAGATCATGGACATCCGGGCAGAGGAATCCGTGCTGGATGAGAGAGGCGTGCCTGACATAGAAAAGGTGAGACCGATCATATTCGGACCTGAGATCCGGAATTATTACGGAGTTGGCAAAGTACTGGGCAAGGCTTTCTCAATCGGAAAGGAAATAAAATAGAGAGTGCAGCTTTAATCGATATGTATCAGCGCCTTGTTAGGGCATACTTTAATGCATGCCATGCAGAGAGTGCATTTACTGTAATCAACCCTTGTAAAGCCATTAACCCTGTAAAGGGCTCCGTAAGGACAGGAATTGTCGCATCTCGAACATTTCCTGCACCCTATGACTGCTATGTGTCCCTCCTTTCCGTGCATGCGGGAACATATCAGAAGGATGATACATTAAAGTATTGAACCATGTCTGATAACTAAGTCTTATATATGACCAGAGTATAGAGTCCGAAATGAGTAACTTGAACCAGACTGAATCAGGATCATTCCATACATACCTGTCCGAGGGCTGCAAGCTGTGCCAGCAGGGAGCCAAGATGGTTCTCTTTATAACAGGGGTATGCCCCAGGGACTGCTTCTATTGCCCGGTTTCTGTTGAGAGAAAAAAGGATGCGACTTATGCGAATGAAAGGTCTGTCAGTTGCGATCAGGATGTACTGGAAGAGGCAAGGCTAATGGATGCCCTGGGAACAGGCATTACCGGGGGGGAACCCTTATTGGTGCCTGAAAGGGTGCTTCATTACATGAGGCTCCTCAAATCAGAATTTGGCAAGGGACACCATATACACCTGTACACCTCGCTTGCACCTGATGAGGACACTATGTCCAGGCTTGCAGAAGCAGGGCTTGATGAGATAAGATTCCACCCCCCTGTTGCCATGTGGAGCGTACTGGACACCAGCCCCTATGCCAGGTCCATAAGGTTCGCCAGAAAGTGTAATATCATGGCCGGAATAGAGATCCCTGCTATTGAAGGTATAGACAAGGTCGCACTTTTTGCCAGAGAGATGGATTGTTTTCTCAATATGAACGAACTGGAATTTTCAGACTCAAATGCGAGGGATATGAAACTCAAAGGTTTTGTACTTGAAGGTGATATATCTAACGCCGTTGCTGGCTCAATGGAACTTACAAGACGCATATTCAGCGAGGATAATACAGGCAAAGTGCATTTCTGCTCATCAACATACAAGGATGCTGTGCAGCTCAGGGAACGCCTGTTGCGTGTCGCCCGCAACACAGCAAGAGCATTTGATGACACAACCGAGGATGGCACTGTTGTTTACGGGCAGATAATATGCAAGGACGCAATGGCTGCACAGAAAGTGACAGAACTGCTTATTGAACAGGAAATCCCTCCGGAAATGGTAGAAACAAATGAAGTATCTGTTGAAACTGCCTGGTGGATACTGGAAGATGTTGCAGAGATGGTAAGAGAAATTACAAATAATATGTCTATTGTGGAGAGGTATCCTTTTGAGAATGGATTGGTCGTTGAAAGGATACCTCTTTAGAGCCAACTTATATATCTTAGAATTGTATAAGTAGTACGATTTTCATTACGCGCGCAGGTTTTGCGTGCTCACAGGTACAATAGTTTTATAAGATAAAATAACATATTGAAAAAAGAGGTGTTTGTACTGGAAACGATAGAAGAGCGAGTAAGGGATAGGTTAATAAAATATCTCAGTCGCGATGATACGGGTATACGTAAAGTAGTATTGAAATTGTTCCTGAGTGGTGGTAAATTCACTACAGGTGACGTGTACGAACATCTTAACAATGCGGATTTTGATGTGAGCTACAGGGGAGTTTCTGCGATGGTCGGTCTTATGAACACAAGACTTGGAATCCTTAGCATTGATGTGACTGGCGATCATAATATATATCTGCTGAAGGAAGACTATAAGAACATAGTCAAGTCTGTCCTGGAGAATTATTAATTATTGGATTTTTGTGCTTGCTTTCATCGTTGTTATACAACTACGACCATCAATCATTATTATCCCAATACCCTTACCTGCTTATTTATTTTAAATGGAAAAGCAAAACGCCATACATAGTTGAGTGAGATATTCGATTGATATTGAATGGTGTTCCGTATGCTAAAGCACATACCCCCGTGGATCTATAAGGGATACGAGCATCTCCTTACACAGGAGGTCAAAAATGCACCTATTCCAAGGCATGTCGCCATAATAATGGATGGTAACCGCAGGTATGCACGTAAGCTGGGACAAATGGCTTCTTTTGGCCATATTAAAGGAGCCGATATCACTGAGAAGGTTATTGAGTGGTCCTGCGAGCTGGGCATCGAACACCTGACGATATATGCATTCTCCACAGAGAATTTCAGCCGCTCAAACGCTGAGAAGGATAAACTGTTCGAGCTGATCGGACTGAAGTTCGACGAAATAGGAGAGGATGAAAGGACCCATGAGAGAAGGATGCGCGTTCATGCCATCGGTGACATCGATAAATTGCCGGATATGCTCCGGGAGTCCATAAAGAACGTGGAGCTTGTGACATCAGGCTATGACCGGTTCAATCTCAATGTTGCAATTGCCTACGGAGGTCGCCAGGAAATTGTGCAGGCAGTAAGGGAAATAGCCGTGATGGTCGAAAATGGCGAAATTGAACTCAATAACATTAATGAGGACACTATCTCAGACCACCTCTACCCGGCCGGCGGATCCGCTCTTCCCGACGTAGACCTTATAATCCGTACCGGAGGCGATGAACGCGTATCCAATTTCCTGCCATGGCAGGCAAACGGTAATGAGTGTGCATCCTATTTTTGTGCGCCTTTCTGGCCGGAGTTCCGCAAGATAGATTTCCTGCGCTCCATACGGGTCTACCAGGCCCGCGTAGAAGAAAGGAAACAGCATGCAACTGTGCGTGCTGCTCATTTCCTGAAAGCGCTTGGCAAGGCAGAGATAAGTGAAGTAAAACATGCCTCGCTAACAGAGAGTGCACATAACAGAATAACTGACTAGTAAGTACAGCACATGGAGTTCATATTAAAAGCTCTTTTTAAAAACTATAGAAGAATAGTATGCGGGAGGTGTGATTCGAACACACGAACTCCTACGAGACTAGGCCCTCAACCTAGCGCCTTTGGCCTGGCTGGGCAACCCCCGCAAATGATCAGTAAATTGAATGTGTTTATATTAACTAAGAGATATTGTTTAAATCAACCTTATCAAATAAGAGAAATATGGTGCGGGAGGTGTGATTCGAACACACGAACTCCTACGAGACTAGGCCCTCAACCTAGCGCCTTTGGCCTGGCTGGGCAACCCCCGCACGAGTGCAAATGAAATAAATTTCCAGGAGATGTATCTCCTGACCGGATCACAAGGACTCTAGAATTTCCCTCATCCGGGTGGCTTTGTCCTTAATGCTCTTCCCTGCATTTATAATTAACTGTTGGATTGTATAGGAACCATCTGATTCCATAGTGAAAACAAACGCACGTTCATCCTGAGAAACAGTAATTGCGTCAATTTCACAAATCCCTTGGCAGAGTTTACAGAGTATGCATTTAAGAATGTCATCCTCGGAGATCCCTGCTCCTTCTGGTCCCATTTTGATGATACCCTGAGGACATTCCCCTATACAGGCACCGCAACTATCGCATTTGTTGAATGTGACCAGAGGCATGTTCTTGTATCCACAAGCAACACCTGCCTGCCACCGAGCATGCTGGTTACCGTAGCCCATGTGGGCTATGGCTTCAAGCACAACTTTCTGGCCTTCCTTCAGTTCAATGATCGGAATGTTGGCCTCGGCAGGCTGTACAGTTTCATCAGATGAAACGAAGTCACCTGAATGGACCACCTTCGGGCCTTCGGCACTAAGTGTAAGAGAGACCCTGCAAGCAGGGCACTCTGAGCCACCACATATGCACTCTTCAACAGGTACGAACTCTTCAATGTTTGCGGCTAAAGGAATAAGGGCAAGCCTTAATCCAAGCTGTTCATCAAAGAGGACGGAGGTATTGTTGTAGATGTTCACGTAGGTTATTGCAAGTGTAGGTACGTCAGAGAGCGCTGCTCTCCTTATACCGTTTGCAAAAGCTGCGCTCACATCGGACAATACGAACTTTGCAGACCTCTCTGACATCTCCAGTATGTCTACTTCCATTGTCATGAGTCCATATCCATTAGATTATATACAATTATACCCTTCTTCCACCCTTTGGACGGGTTCCGTCGTGTGGTACAGGAGTTACATCCTGTATTCTGCCGATCTTGATCCCTGCTCTTGCAAAGGACCTGATAGCAGCCTGAGCTCCGGGCCCCGGGCTTCTCTGCTTGTTGCCTCCGGGAGCGCGTACCTTGATATGGATACCTTCGATACCCTTGTCCCTGAGCATATCTGCGAGCTGGCTTGCCATCTGCATAGCAGTGTATGGTGAACTCTCATCACGTGCTGCCTTTACGACCATGCCACCTGAGGACTTAGCCAGTGTTTCAGCGCCTGTAATATCAGTTACAGTGATGATAGTGTTATTGAATGAGCATTTTATGTGAGCTATGCCCCATATTCCGTTTATAGCCATGTCTTATTCCTCCTTTCATGCCCCTGCGACATTAGATGCTACCTGGGCCGGCCTCTCCGGATGCATTTCACTGGTCAGCGGGGAGTTGCCATAGTAGTCAATGAGCATCTCTTCATCCTTGGATATAAGCATACTCGGGATAGTTACTCTCTTGCCATTGAGAGCAATATGACCATGAGTGATGAACTGCCTTGCCTGCCTGGGACTGCGTGCAAGTCCAAGTCTGTGCACCTGAGTCTGCAACCTGCGCTCAAGGATTGAGTTGGTCTGCAAACCAAGGATATCATCAATATTGGAATCGGTGCTCAACATGGAAAAGCGTATGAGCCTTGCCAGAATCTGGTCAGCTTCAGTCTTGTTGTGACCTGAAAGTTCACCCTCTGCCAGAAGCCTGCGTGCATCCGCCCTATATCTTCTGAGGACACTGTGTGCCTTCCAGAGTTCCTTCTTGTTACGAAGACCGTATTTTTTAACAAGCTCAAGTTCGCTTGCCATCCTGGCTGCCTGCCATGGATGCTTCGGAGTATCGTAGCTCTTTCTCTTTTTACCTGGATATCCCATAAAATCACCTTACTTCTTCTTGCTCACACCAATGGTGGAACCACGCCTTCCGGTGGATTTTGTTCTCTGACCTCTTACCTTGAGACCCCTCTCGTGCCTGAGACCACGGTAGGCTCTGACCTTCTTAAGGTTGTTTATATCTTCTCTGAAGGTAAGGAGTATGTCCTGTCCAAGCAGATGCTTGTCCTCTCCACTAAGGGGGTCCAGGCGTCTGTTGAGCATCCAGGTTGGCATCTTCTTCTCAAATTCCCCAACAGCTGCATCCAACTTTGCAACATCTTCATCAGGGAGGTAACCAATAACGCCCTTAGGGTCAATACCGGTTCCGTCTACGATAATCCTTGCTGTCCTTAATCCTATACCACGGATACCGGTCAGCGCATACATTACGGACTGACTTCCTTTAAGGTCAGTATTCATGATACGGACTAAATGTCTTATTTCCTCATCTGCCATTTAATTTCCTCCTTAAGGATGCAATGCATCCCGTAGCCCCGGAGCACAGAAACTCCGGCACACCCGACTTTGCGGGTAATGTTATTCTAAATAATAGAACATGACTCGGCTGTATATACTATCTTTTGTATTTAATGCTATTGTGCAACACAAAATAGTAGTTAAAGCGAACTTCACTACAGTATTATTACATAAATACTTTCCCCAGAACAGCAGGCTAATACCATGACAATGATTTAATCCGTTAGGGAATTACCCACCTGCGGTTTATCAGAGGCAGCCAAAGACGAACTGACCCTTATTTTAAAAAAGGCCATGCCCAGCAAAGAGCATACTATTGCGAAGATCAGGGTTTCCTTATACCCGAATTGTTGAAGCATTACTCCTCCTGCGATCGATCCCACGATACTGGCTGCAGCTATGACCGAGTTAAGAATGCCGGTAGCCGTTGCCTTTTCAGCATTGCGGCTCACGAGAAGTTGGTTACCGCCCACATACAGGAAAGACCACCCAAATGCCACACAGACCATCCCAGGTATCACATAAATGAAACTGGGAGCAAGCAGATAGCAAGTAAACGCCAGCCCGGATGTGATGCATCCCCACTTGATAAGCCATTCATTATCAAGTCCGTCCATCCTGCGCATAACAATGAACTGCACGAGAGGATTTATAGCGTAAATAACACCTATGGAGAAATTTGTGGCCCCCAGATGGAGCAAATACAGAGGCAGCATTGTCCAGACTGCAACCGCACCTACATGCCTGACAAATATAGAGAGGTACACGTCAATATTACGGGAGAATGTGTCAACTGAAAAATAACTGATATTCATAGAAGGTTTTTCGATATCCTTTAGTTTCAAGGCATTCAGGAAAGCTACGAAATAAAATACTGATGAGAGTATGAACAGGAAATGGACATCCTCGATCACGGCTGCAAGCAGATAGCCTATCATCCACCCCAGTGAGCCAAAGGAAGTAAATTTCCCAATGCTGCCCTTCTGATAATAGATGTACACGGTGAGTGCAGCCGGATATATGCTCATGCAAAAACCCACAAGCGCCCTGGAAAGCGCCAGAGAAAGGGCATCATATGCGAACACTTGCAGGAAGAACGCTACCCCGGAGACCACCAGGCCGATAAGCACTATAGGGCGCAGACGATTGATGTCCGCAGCCTTCCCGAATATAAATGAAGACACAAAAGAAGCCAGGCCGAACAGAGCGCTTATCAGCCCTATCTCAAAGAAGGAAGCACCCAGAGAAGCTGCAAATATCGGGACGAACACATTGGACATTGTATGCGAGGTATTCGTCAGAAGCTGGATCGTGTTTATTCGCATCGTATAATCGGACCATAATCCTGTTTGTCTATTTCAACCTATTTACGCATAATTTGGTGAGAGTCTTTTATTTTAGACAGCTCCCTAACAGATAGCAAAATGTGGTTGCAATCTATTTTATACTTAAAATAGAAATATAATATAAATAATATTATAATACTATTTATTGTGGGCGATGCTATGAGCAACAACAACAACAACAGCAAGAAGCCATGTACTGACAAACAAAATATTAGGCTAAAACAGTATTTTACAATATTGATACTGTTCATTCTGTCCCTGACACCTGCATCCGCGCAGGACAGCGTCCGGATAGAGATGCCTGATAATGTAGCATCCGGAGAGATGTTCAAAGTAGTCCTTATTATCGATGACCCGCTGGTAAGGGAACTGACACAAACCATAGATATAACGAGGAACGGCGGAAGAATCCAGCTAAAGGTGGAGGGAGACATAAATAACCCCTCACTGATAGAATACGCCGGACAGGAAAGGATAGTATTCGATGCTGTCAAGTTCTCAGGTTTCCAGGACGGGGATGAAGAGTCTACCCTGATCTTCCAATTCTTTGGCAACACCGGAGAAATACAGAAAAAATATCCGGACTGGAAGCCATCGTATCCTGACTACATCGTCAAAATTTCAAAGAAGGTGCATGCATCTCCCGTAAGCTTCTCTGTTGAGACACCCGAATTCCCCAATACTGAAACGAGCAGGTTTGAAACGGATTACTGGGACAAGGTTATTTTCACTCCTGTATTCAGGTATGTTGAGAGTGACTTCTATGCAGAGACAAAACTTTACAGAGGAAGCTTTAGCAGGGAGACCAGTTATCAGACGCTTGATGATTACCTTGTTGGGAGTTATATAAGAAAAGAATATATGAGCAATCCTCCCGAACGTATGAAAGTATCCGGTTACAATTATGGTTCATTCGGACAGGGCGGGACATCAACAGGTTACTATATATTGCAATGGTCACCAACCATGAAGGTCACCCGAATTGAACCCGGCACGAGTGAGCGTTATGAGGAGTACGACATAAGTATAAGCTACAACTACGCCGTGCTGATCAATGATTTCCTCCTGTACAACGGGAACATCATAAAACAGATGAAGGTCAGAGAATCGGAGATAGAGGATGTTGTAAGTGAATTTGAGGAAGAGTGCCACAAAATAGTCATGAGCCAGAAATATGCACCCATAGCAACGGGGAGTGGTACACACCCATCTGTCCTTGAAACAAACCTGCCGATCTCCGGAAAGAAGAGTGTTTCAATTTACGGTTATGTGGTCGATGCTGATGGCAATCCTATGCCGTATGCTCAACTGACCGCTAAGGTGAAAGGTGAAACATTCAAAGGCAGTATTGACAAGGACGGAGACTTCAGAATACCGCTTACATTAGACCTAAAGGATAAAGAGGACGATGTGAAAGTACAATTATGGGTTGACTTCGTTTACAAAAGGGACGGAAAGAACTATTTCACGGTATATGATCTGAGCGGCAGCACATACAAAGGTGTATGGTACTATAAGGAATTCAGACTGCAAGACCATCAGGACATAGAGGCAAACATCAGGCTTAACGGTGCTTGGGACACAAAGGCTGGCAGCAGCACAGGACTGCTTTCTGATCTCAAAAGCCTTTCAGTTATATATTCCCACATGCACGAGGCAGTGGATTTCTGCCTTGTGGAATTGAAAGCGGATGTTGATCACAAGCTGCCTGTGAAGGTGCTTGTAGGAAATACGGAAGATAAGACACTCTACTCACCCTCTCGTTCGCAGATACTTATTTCCACGAATGATGCGGGATACTCAAACTCCAACAGACCGAAGAACCGGGAGTACCATGAGTTCGCCCACCACCTGATGTATGCCACCTATGGAGGATGGACACATGGAAGCAATGTATCTGGCACTGTCAACCACAATGGTTTCCTTAACCCCAATACAGGAGATTCTTACGAGGAAGGTTTTGCCGAGTTCATAGCACTGGCAATATCTGACAAGTACGGGGACTCCAACCCTGCGGACGGTGTCACAAGGCCGGAGATCTACGCATCGTTTGGAAGCTTGGAGAACAACTACCGTCCCTGGGACAGTCGGGGGTACTTGGAGGAGTTTGCCGTTGCCTCCCTGCTCTGGGACCTTTACGACAGCAACAATGAGGAAGGTGACTCCATTACCATGTCCCTGGAGGACATCTGGTCCGTGCTGAAGGTCCAAAGGAATGACTTCTACGATTATTACCTGGCATTCAAGCAGGCCAATCCCAGTAAGGCTGACGATATCGACAGGCTCTTCATTGAACATGGATTCTTCGCGGACACCACTGAAGGCAACCGCATACGGGATTCGTTTGAAGGCTTCATAGATGCCAATAGCAATAATGCATACGATATCGGAGAGTATTTCTTTGACCTTGGCTGCCTGAACTCCACAAACGAGATACAGTACAGGAAGGGCATGATCGTCGGGCGGGCTGCAAACTATGAGAGGCTCAACAGGAGCACTGCAGTGAGGCTGGATGGCGCCTACCTCAAGGTCAGCGACAAGGAATTAAAACAGTACCTTGTCAAAGTACACTATACCGAACCGGGAAGAGGGGATGACTACGAGTATGTCGTGGATCTCAGGGACGGTCTGCTGTACGTGCAACCCCTGCCCGGAAATGTGCATGCGGATATCAGTATCACCCCTTATTCTGTTGAATATGCCGCAAAGGAAGACTATACCATAAGCAACCAGGAGCTTGTCAGCCGGCTGGAGCAACCCGGAAAGTATTTTGACAGCCACAAGTTTTCCCTGAAGAAGACCGGTGTTGTGGGCGACATGCCTTATGAGACCTACAAGGATACAGACCCGGTCTATGCCTATGAGGGCGACCTGGGTGAGGAATTCGACCTGAAGATAGCCGACGGGACAGACCACGACGACAGTGACAGGAAGTTCCCGCTTATGTGGCTGTTGCTCCCGATACTTGGAGTAGGGCTCATTGTGCTCGGAAAAAAGAACGCCAGGGTTGGAGAGCTTTCGAGAAGAGGAGTCAAAGAGTTCAATGAAAAAGGTCTCCCTGCAATCAAACAAGGAAGCAGGAAGGCTGCCGAGCTGACCGTAAAGGGGACAAAAGAACTTGCCCGTCAGAGCAAGGTAGCTTATGAACAGACAAAACCTCACATTAAGAAGGCACAGGAGGATATCAAAGAAAAAGTAGAGGGCATGAAAGAGAAGAGGGATAAGTGAAGGTTAAACCTTCACTGTCTTTTCTGGTGCAGCTCCTGGCAATTACAGATAACCGCTGTCCCGGTCAGACATAAAAGGATTCAGTTTCGCCATTGCAGTACGCATTTTTCTGAAGCCGCATTTCATGTAAAAATCCTCACGACCCGGGACTGAATACAGAATTATGTTTTCAACAGGCAGTTTTTCACATATCCTGAAATTATCTCTTTTCCGATGCCTTTGCCCTGATACTCCGGCAGCACCACCATATCATATATGGCAGCCTGATATTCACCATCACAGAGGGCACGGCCCATACCAACCAGTTTACCGGAATCGTGCACAACTATAACAGCGTAACTTGCCTCAAAAGCACGCTTAAGTTTTTCCGGTTCACGCTTCTGCCTTCCAAGAGGAGGAAGCTCAAATACTGTCGAGGCTTCCTCCCAGTTCACTTCCCGCAAGCAATCACTAAAAGTGATGCATGATAACTCCACGGAGGATTCATTTTCAGCAACCATACCTTTAACAAAAGAAATAAAAACAGATAAAGTAATCGCTGAATAATCACATCAGGATTGAGTCTGGCTCAATGACTGATTTTTTTTAAAAAAGCGCCGAGGGGGAGATTCGAACTCCCGAGGGGCGGATGCCCCACAAGCTTTCCAGGCTTGCGCCCTACCACTAGACTACCTCGGCATTATGTTTCGCGGGGTTTGCTCTTCCAGCCTTGCGGATAAGTGCCAGCAACCATTATTACTCTTTCGGTCAATGCAGCAAGACCATGCTCCGAACTGAGCATTTCCTCAGTGTCCATGAGCGCTCTGGACAAGGACACTGCCTCACCTTTCAGGCTGAAGATGCATACCTGGTCATCTATCCGGATGCTTTTTTCAAGGCTTACTATCCCCGGCACAGCAAGTGCGGCGCCCTGGCATACTGCATCAATGGCACTATCCCGGACGATAATCCTTGGCAGGTGGGCAAGACCTTCTTCAAGGGGTCTGACCACCCTGCGAAGACATGATTCATCGTTGTCCTCTTTCCAGAATACATAAGCATCCTTCAGTTCATGAAGATTTACAAGGGTATCTTCCCTGAAAGGGCCTGTTTTGGTCCTTCGCAATTGCTGCATGTGGGCGCCGGTGCCAAGGGCCATACCGATGTCATGGCACAATTTACGCATATATGTGCCCGCCTCACAGCCAACCTTCATAAGTACGGACTTGTCCTTTATCTCAAGCACTTCGAGATAATAGATCATTCTGACCCTCAGTTCACGCTTCACGGCAGATATCACGGGAGGCATCTGAAATAGAGGGCCTACGAACTCGTCACACACGGTACGCACCTTTTTCTCAGGAGCCGGTTCATGAAGACGCATGTGGCAGATATATTCCTTGCCTGACAGGCGCAAGGCTGAGACCACTTTTGTTGCCCTCCCAAGCATTATTGGCTGGACGCCGGTGACACCCGGATCCAGGGAACCCGAATGTCCGGCACGGCGCAGCTCAAGTATATCCTTGACCCATGCAGTCACTTCGTGGCTTGTAGGACCTTGCAGCTTATCGAGGTTCACCACACCCATTTCCACATACTCCCGGATAGGACGTTCAGCAGGTAAGCACCCATATGACGGATTTGTTGTTGCCTGTGTCCTTTGAACCAGTTCACGTGGATACTCTGAGGGTAGCATCCCAGCAGACCTCACGCCATCAAATATCATTTCATCAGATTTCATATCATAACCTGCCGGAAAACTATTGTTCAGAAAAGCGTTCTATCGCACAGGAGATAATATCTGCAACCTGGAACTGGTCCCATTTCATGGAATCGATGACCAGGTCATAGACTGAGAGATCGCCTATGTCAATACTGTATATGCCTTTGTACCGGATAGATTCCGATGCTTCGCGCTCCCTCGTTTCCTCAAGTTTCTGTTCGAAGGAACCACATTCACGCGTCACTATGCGCCGGACCCTTACTTCCACAGGGGCTTTTATCCATACCTTGAGAGCACGCGTTGCCATATGACCCGCGAGCCTTCCTTCGAGGATGATGTTATCTCTTGTACGGGCCATCTCCTTCTGGCGCTCGTCTATCTGGAGATCTATGGAATCATCCGACTCAGCCAGTTCTCCGAACTCTGCAAGGGTCATACCGTACTCCTTCGCAAGGGAACGGAAAACCTCACCTGCAGAGATCATCTCCAGACCGTGATTCTGGGAAAGGATACGGGAAACAGTGGTAGTACCACTGCCCGGAAGACCGCTGATTGTCAGCAGCAATTAAATTCCACCGACATCCAGTGCTTTTCTCATTAACTGGCTTACTGCCAGGGACGCTATGAAGTACCAGAATATCCAGTAATGGAAAGGACCAAGCAATCCATCTGTCAGTATATGCTCGCCCCAGAATGGGAAAACCATGGTCGCGGCTTCATGGCTGTTGATGTAAAAGTAAGCCCACATGAACAGAGGCAGAGAGATTATACTTATATATGCCATTGGCTTGAACTGCTGCTTTGACATTTCAAGTTGCTGGGTCATCATCTCAGAGCGCTGGTTCTCCATTTTTTTCATCAGGGCAGTGTTGTTAGAGAGCTGTGCCTCCCTGAACTCTTTCTGGAATACGCGCATCTTCTCCTGAACGTTGCGCATAAGATCCCAATCCATAGTGTATTTCTGGATGAGCGTTGCGTAAAGAGCAGTTATGGCTGCCATTATGAACAGCACAATATGAAAATTGCTGTCTCCCAGTAGAGTGATCAGAGGATTCATGAAGAATCCCACTGAGTTTCCCAGTGAATTCCTGAACTCCTCCCCCAGGACCACAATGCCTATCATCATGGAAATACCCAGAGCAAGCAGCGCTCGCTCAAACTGTTTCTTATAATTGGCAGTTACCACGGGTTATCATCACCTTATTTTATTAATCAGTTACTAGTATTTGTCCATTACCCCGGAAACCGTCTGGAATACCTCATCGACATTACCACTGCCATCGATATTGACAAGGATACCTGCTTTCCCATAGTAATCGATCAGTGGCTTTGTCTTTTGGTTATAGACAGTGAGCCTCTGCCGGATGACTTCTTCCCGGTCATCGTCTCTCTGGTAGAGTTGGGAACCGCACACGTTACATATACCCTGCTTTTCAGGAGGATTGAACACAATATGGTAGCTCTCACCGCAATTTGGGCATGTCCTGCGTCCACTTAGCCTTTCCACTAGATTATCATCTGAAACATCGATATTAATTACCACTTCAAGAGGTTTACCGATCTCCCGGAGAATCCCATCAAGAGCATCTGCCTGAGGTATAGTCCGTGGATAACCATCAAGAAGATAGCCATCCACGCAGTCTGCTTCATTGAGCCTGTTCCTGATAAGACCAATAAGTACGGTGTCCGGGACAAGCTCGCCCCGGTCCATGTAACCTTTTGCCTCCTTACCAAGTTCAGTCGCATCGCGGACATTTGCCCGGAGGATGTCTCCTGTGGATATGTGAGGAATGCCGTATTTCTTTGTCAGTTCTTTGGCCTGGGTGCCTTTTCCAGCACCCGGCGGACCAAATAATACTACGTTCATACTCAACACCTGATTTATTTTCCGAAGAAGGACCTTACCATCGGATGCATTTCCATCATCTGTTCGGATGCTATATCCTCATAGAGACGGTAGGTGATACTGACTGCAAGCAAAAGCCCCGTACCTCCTGCACCTCCAAGAGTGCCCAGCATGCTTGCAACAAGAGTAAGGGCACCTATGAAAGCACCACCGATAATAGTGACTTTTGGAATGTAGCGTATCATTACCTTTTCAATGCTTCCTATGTTCCTTCTGAAACCGGGAATCTGCATACCCGAGTTAAAGATCTTCTTTGCAGTCGGCTTTGGACCCATTCCGGTTGTTTCTATCCAGAACAGAGCGAAGATCATACCTCCCCCTATCAGGAATACTGCATCGACCAGGACGTGTAAAGCTATCTGCCATGTTGCCGGGGCAACAGCGCCCAAACTGGTAAATGACTCCCTTACAAGGGATGGTATCCAGTCATAAGGACTGTTGATAGGTGACAGATAATACATTACTCCGTTGATTGGTGTCGAACCCTGGAACTCACCCAGGATAGTGATCCCCCTGCTACTGAGCAGGAGCCCTATCAACTGGATATTGGCCTGCAATGCCCTCACAAGGATCATTGGAAGGACTGATGCATAGATAAGTTTTACCGGGAACTTTCCTCTTGCTCCCCTGACAGCACTGTGCGCCAGAGGAATCTCGATACGGGTACTTTCAACATATACCACAATCAGGAATATAAGAATCGTGCTACTAAGAGCAAGTATGCCTCCCCTGATCAGCATGAACATTAGACCGTCACCTGTGAACAGGTAATCAGTGCCAACATTCTGTATTATGTAGATCCATTTGGGGAAGAAACCTGCTGGCAAGCCAGTTGAATCCCTGACCCAGCTGAACAGACCTGTAACTATCTGCTGTGATACACCGGCCACGATGAACAGGCCTACACCTGAACCGATTCCCCATTTGGCAACGACCTCATCCATGAAGAGGATCAGCACACCGCCTATACATATCTGGAGGAACAGTATGAACGTGAGAGCACCCACACTGATACCAAGAGTGGCCGCTATACCCGCATCTGGCAGTACGAATCCACCAACTATCTGTGGCAGAGACTCAAGGACTATCATCACGAAAACCAGAGCTTTTTGTGCACCCTGGAAGAATGCCTGGTCCTCCGGGTTAGACATATCCAGATTTATGACATTGGCACCTACCAGCAACTGGAGAACGATGGATGCGGTGACTATTGGTCCTATACCAAGGAGCATCAATGATCCGGAAGCTCCTGCAAAGAATGCTCGATAAGATTCGAACAGGTCAATCGAATCCGGTGACAATCCAAACAGCGGGACGTTAGCAAGTATGAAATAAAGCACGAGTATCCCAAGTGTCCACATCAACTTGTTTTTGAAATGCACGTGCCCTTCAGGACTTGCAACCGCAGGTAATTTATTAAAAATTGGTTTTAAACTTTCCTTAAGACTCATTAATTCCACCCTTGACTGGGAAATCCATACTATTGATTTAAACGAGTATGGCTAAATAATCTTAAATATTAATAAATATACGCTTTCTTTGCGATATAGAACAATGAATAAATAAGTAATGCCATTAAGGCATTACTCTTCAGGTCCTGTGCAGGAACCACCTGCATTTTCGATCTTGGCCTTTGCTGTCGCTGAGAATTCACATGCAGTAATGGCCAGTTTCTTTGATATCTTGCCAGTACCGAGCACTTTCTCAATGTAAAGATCATCCAGATCGATGTGGTAAACTCCATCCTTGAGCTCAGCAAAACCGTCTTCTACAAGCTGGTCTGCCAGTTCATCGAGTTCGCCTACATTGACAATGGAGGTGTCGTGCAGTGTCTTGAAAGGACGGACAAATCCTTTCTGCAAACCAAGGTTGTAGCCTCGCTGCATTGCACGGGTGTGATGATGGGCGTTTCCACCACATTTACCTCTTCCACCACGGTTTCCGGCGCCACGCCTGTTCTTGCCGGTGCCTCCACCGCAGGTGCGTGATCCCCTGAATTTCTTAGTGTTACCTTTTACCATCCCGGCTCACCTCATCTTCTTCAATAACTGGTTGATATCCTCACCATGGTTACCAAGAACGCCGCCCTG
>NZ_JAUXNK010000056.1 GCF_030682845.1 Methanolobus sp.
CCCTTCCTTCAGGGAGGGGAGGTTCACCATTCCAGTAAAACAGTTATATCAACAGGTCATTCTTAACTTGACAATTCTTAACTTGAAATATAAGGTGTTAACATGAGCAAACCTGAACTATTGGATTTTAGTGCAACGTGGTGCGGACCCTGTAAGATGCAGAAGCCCTTCCTTGAGAAAGTAAAGGAGGAATTGGGGGATAAAGTTGAAGTAAAGGTCATCGATGTTGACCAGAATCAGGAACTTGCATCAAAATATGGCATTCAGGCAGTTCCAACTCTTATCATCCTGAAGGATGGAAATCCTGTAAAGCGCTTTACAGGTGTCACGACAGCAGGTGTTCTTATCGAAGAGCTGAAAAAGGTGCTTTAAGCGCCTTCCTTTTTTACAAAGAGTTCATATATTTTTGCTACAGTTCCTTTTTTTGAATAAGCGTAAATACTATGAGTTTAATCCCTGTTCGAGGAATACGGATATTGCAGGAAATGATCGATCTTGGGGTAATGGTCTTCAGGCAGAAGAACACCAAAGGTACATTCAAGCCTCATCTTTCCGTTAAGTTCAGGTCCTGCGAGGGAGAACTTGTCACTTTTTCCATAGATACCACCAGGAACCCTGCAAAATATGTTCAGCCTGACGCCTATCTTATTACTCATGCGCATTCTGACCACCATGGCATGTCCGCCATGCTCTCAGAACGCGCCGTCTGTTCTGTTAAGACGGCCCAAGCTCTTGAGATCAGGCATGACCGTGCCTACAAAGGCAGAACAATGGAGATTGGCAGCTCCATTGAAGTCAGTGGTGTCACAATAACTGCCTATCCTAATTTTCATACAGTGGGATCCACATCCTTCTACTGGGAGAACGAAGTTGGTACTCGTATCCTGGTCACGGGGGATGTTAAGGATGCTTCCCTGCTGCCCAAATGTGATGTGCTCATTACCGAAGCCAACTATGGGGACCCCGGGGATGCAACATGCTATTTTGATGACGATATCATAGGTTTCAGGAACATCCTGCAGGACAACGCCTGCCTTGCCTTTGGAGCATATGCCTTCGGTAAGGCCCAGAGGGCTGTGGGATTACTTAGAGGCCTGGGGTACAACGGTGCAATAGCCATGGAAGAGAAGTCCCTTGCCCTGACACGCTACCTGCTTGAAGATGCAGGCGACATCATCGGGCTGGGAGAGGCATGTGGCGACTCTATCTGTGTCGTGCCTCCCTGGGACCTTGACAAGCTTCCCATGAACATGTCCAAGTATGTGATGACAGGCAGATGCGATTACAGGTATCCTACCATACAGATAAGTGATCATCTGGACGCAAGGGGGCTGACTGGCATGGTGCAGGCTATGGATCCGGAGTTCACGCTGGTCTATCATCCGTCAGGGCACAGGCCCGGCAGGTTCGCCAGTCACCTTAGGGGACTTGGCTTTAATGCCATTTCTCTTGATAAGGTGAATAATATATTGAGCAATGATTTTATCTAGTTATGACATATTACCCTGCGCGGGATAAAAGTTTATATAACTACCAGCTTTCTATAGTATCCACATTATCCAAGTTGTTCCAGGAGATTGTCAATTGTCAAAATCGTCCAAGAGAAAACAAGCGCTTGCTCCTTCTGTCCCTTCCATGGAAGAGCCCGTTGATTCAGGGGCGGCGCAGCCAGATACAGGTGCAGGTGCCGTGAAACCTGTTATCAAAGTAAAGACCCCCGAGGAGAGAAAACAGGCACACATAGAGGGTATAATAAAGACAGCAGTTGCATCGATCATTGGTATCATAGCCGGTATACTGGCTTACACTCAGTTTGGTGTCGGTGATGAGATAAAGTGGTATGCAGTACTCATTATCGTTGCTGCTCTTGCATATTATGCACAGAAGTTGATTTTCCCGCTCATTAAGATCGATACCAAGGAGTTCGGTTTCAAGGATTGGTTCTTTGTTGAGTTCCTCGTCATAGATTTCTGTCTTGTGACATGGACGCTGCTTCTGAATTGATCATCTCTTTTTTGAACATGCACCTTATTTAAATGTCAGGGATCCCACATGCGAATAGCCATATTGAACAAGGACCGGTGCCAGCCAAGGCGCTGCAGTCATGAATGTGAAAAGTACTGTCCCAGGGTAAGGACAGGGGATGAGACCATCGTTTTCCCGGAAGGTGGTGGAAAGCCGATCATCTCGGAAGAGCTCTGCGTAGGTTGCGGTATATGTATCAACAGGTGCCCTTTCGATGCTATTATGATCATCGGCCTTCCGGAAGAGCTGAAAGAACCCACTCACAGGTACGGAGCAAATGCCTTTGCGCTTTATGGCCTGCCGGTTCCTCAGGTGGGCAGGGTCACAGGTATCCTGGGTCCTAACGGCATCGGAAAAAGTACGGCGGTGCAGATACTCTCAGGTGCCCTTATACCAAACTTCGGAGATGGCGCAGGTAACTGGGAAAATGTGCTCCGGCATTACGCGGGCACAGCTCTGCACGATTACTTCAGTGACGTGGCTGACGGCAATACGAAGGTCTCCCAGAAGCCCCAGTATGTGGATATGATCCCCAAGGCCTTTAAAGGGAAAGCCAGTGAACTGCTTGACAGGACCGACGAGCGTGGCGTTCTCGGGGAACTGATAGAAAGGCTTGGCCTGTCACCTGTAATTGACAGGAATATATCCGAGCTTAGTGGAGGAGAACTCCAGAGAGTAGCCATTGCAGCATGTGCTGCAAGGGACGCTGACTTCTATTTCTTTGACGAGATCAGCCCATATCTTGACATCTACCAGCGCATTAACTCCGCCCAGCTTATCCAGGAGATAGCCAGGGATAAAGCTGTGCTTGTTGTCGAGCACGACCTGGCAATCCTTGACATGCTGGCGGATGTTGTGCATGTGGCATACGGGCAGCCGGGAGCCTATGGTGTCGTAACATATCCAAAAGGTGTGCGTATCGCAATCAACCAGTATCTTAAGGGTTACCTGCCTGAGGAGAATGTGCGTATCAGGCCCGATGCCATAAAGTTTGAGGTGCATCCCCCGCGTGTAGGATCAGATATTGCGACCCTGGTAAATTACGATCATTTTTCCAAGAAATACGGGAATGGTTTTTCTCTTGAGACCGATGGTGGCTCCCTTAAACAGGGTGAAGTTCTCGGCATAGTCGGACCCAACGGTATCGGTAAATCCACTTTTGTAAAGATACTGGCCGGAGAGGTCGAGCCGGATGAAGGCAAGATGGACTTGGACATCACTATTTCCTATAAGCCTCAATATATCAAGCCTGATGTCTCCATGCAGGTGCAGTACTTCCTGCGTGGCATCTCCCGCAAGTTCGATACAAGCTATTTCCAGTCCGAAGTAGCCAAACCCATGCAGCTTGAGCCCCTTTATGAACGTGATCTTAAGGATCTCAGTGGTGGAGAGCTCCAGAGGGTAGCCATTGCGGCCTGTTTGTGCAGGGATGCAGATATGTATATCCTTGACGAGCCAAGTGCCCACCTGGATGTCGAACAGCGTTCCATGACTACCAGGGTGATCAAGAGATTTGCCGAGAACAGCGGCAAGACTGCCATGGTGGTTGACCATGACATCTATATGATAGACATGCTTAGCGAACGTCTGATTGTCTTTGAGGGCGAGCCTGCAGTCTCCGGTAAGGCTCACAACCCTTTCAGCATGCAGGATGGCATGAACAAGTTCCTGGCGAACCTGCATATCACCTTCAGGCGTGATGAGGATACCTCCCGGCCCAGGGTTAACAAGCCAGAATCAAGGCTTGACAGGGAGCAGAAGGCCAGCGGGGAATATTATTACCACAATATCGAGTAATAATAATTCTCTCTATTCCTTTTTTGTCATATTTGTCTCCCTTTCGCGAAATATATAAGTACATGCGGGTCTCATCAAATATGGGAACTGGAACAGTGGCTGATAAGCATACATGTCAAATGAGCGGCTGCTGTATCTGTATATGAAGGAGTGTGAGTTATGTTATCAAAGATACCGGTGGACCTTTCCAAAGTCGATCAGAAGGATATAAATAAAGAGATATTAAGGGCGGCAATAGTTGCCGAGCTGGATGCCATCAATCTCTATGAGCAAATGGCAGGTCTCACTGACAACGATGAAGTAAAGAGGGTCCTTATGGATGTTGCGCTTGAAGAGAAGACCCATGTGGGCGAGTTCCAGACTTTGCTGTTAAGAGCTGATGAGCAGCAGAAAGAGGAACTCAAGGCAGGGGAAAAAGAGGTCGATGAGGAGCTTTCAAAGTAAGCCAGGGGGTAAACATGTTATCAGAGATACCTATCAACCTGCAGATGGTGAATAAAAAGGACCTTGATAAGGAGATAATGAGAGCTGCCATGATTGCAGAACTGGATGCTGTGAACCTGTACGAATCAATGGCTTCGCTCACTGACAGCGAAGATCTTAAAGTGATCCTCCTGGATGTCGCCAAAGAGGAAAAGGTCCATGTAGCGATGTTCCAGACAGTGCTCATGGAAGTTGACGGGGAATACCTGAAGATCATGGCAGATTACGCTCTCGGAAGAGGGAGGATGTGATTATCCGGTTGCCTGTAGGCACTAAAAATCATTTTTCACCCAGCTGTCACAAGCCGGGACATTGATACGAATGCATATAGCTGTCAAGAGGCAGCTATTCATGAGAGTTTCTTTGCACCGGAATAAGCATCGTAGATATTGTAAAGCCAGAAGATCGCAAGTATTATAAGAGTGACTAACAGATGTCCTGCAATTATCAGGGTGAATGCAATGGCAAAGAACAACAGTCCTCTGTTCATATTTCCGTTGTTCAGCTGTCCAAGACCCGGAAATACCAGTGAATAGATGGCCGACTTCCAAGGGATCGGCTTTTGCTGCCTGGTGCTTCTACTTCCTGTATCATCTGTCCTGATATTCTGCTCATCTTCCAGATAGATTCCCCCAATTGGCTTTTATCTCCCATAGTATTTTATCATTTGCCTGATGGACCTTGTTTAAGAAATACTTCCTTTATCTTGGAGGTAATATCATTACCATCTTTATGGGCTCCCTCAGATGCATCTGAGGCCTTTATTTCTTCTTTTCTTCTCTTTCCTTTTGTAAGGTACCAGGTAAGGAATTCAGTATAGAGGATAATTCCTGTCAGTGTTGACCACATCATTAGAAGTATATGGAAATTGTTGACAGGCACCAGGCCTTTGGCAAAAAGGAAATGCTCGTATGAGAGGAAAGCCACAGATGTGCCGGGCATTATGATAACTGCAAACAGAGGCACAGCTACCAGGACCAGCATCGCCAGCCGGGATGATATCTTTATAAGTATGAAAAGCACGGTGAGTGCAAAAGTGATAAAAAGCATCGCACACCCTATAAAAGCCAGAATCTCCATTCAAATCCTCCTTCCGTTTTGTTTCATCTGTAAACACCCCTGATAGCTAAATACATAAGAGCCGGTATGATCGCAAGCAATGAGAACAGGGTGATAAAAGCAGATAACAGGAAGCCGGCAGCCTCAATGCGTGTAAGCTCAGCATTTCCAGTGTCCGGGGTTTTGCTGGTCTGTGCATTTACCGAACTTGGCTTTGCTTCATTGCTTATCTGATTGTTTTCAGTAGTGAGCACATCATCGATGTAGATCACAGGAGTATCGGAAACTGCAATGTACTTTTTTCCCTCCACGTCAGTGCAATCTGCCCTGGCAGCAGGTAACATAACGTTTCCGGCGGTTCCGGCCTTTACAACATAGCTGATCTTCTTTGATGCACCTGCTTCAAGGTCTCCTTCCCATAAGAGCTGGCCTGAAATCAAGGCAAGCCCCTCGGGAACACTGTCAACAAGGGTAATGCGGACATTGCTGTTTCCTGCATTCAATGCGGTTACAACTATCTCGGTCATCTCTCCGGTATACAGGTAGCTGGAAACAGTACTCTTCTCAACAATGACTTTCGAGCCCCTGACGATGAAAGCATCTGTAAGGGGGCTGGATTCCATAATATATGTTTCTCCTTTGTCGTTCCACTGAGCCGTTGCAGGCCTGAAGGTGAAACTGCCTGCTTCAGTTGGCTTTGCAGTATAGCTGATCACTTTTGTAGCACCAGCATCAAGCAACACTGTCCATTCCGTTCTCTCCACGTCTTGAGGGATCATTGATGATGGCAGTTCGTCCCGTACTTCCAGAGTTGTCCTGTAACCTGCCGTGTTCTTAAGTGTGAGCGTTATCATGAAATGCCCGTCAGTTCCCATTTCACTGTCCTTTGGGGATTTCCTGACAGCTTCCACCTTTTTCTCGATAGAGATGTAGGGCCTGACCTGTACTTCAAAAGAGGCTGGCTCTGAGTATGCGTTACCCTTGTAATCATATCCTGTAACCTGGGATTCTATCAGTATGTTCCTGGTGACAGGAGTTACAGGGGTTCTGACAGGCACAATGAACTTCTTCACTTTCAGCGGATCAAGAACTGCCTGCTGGAGCTTTGGTTCCCCAACCACTCCTGCTGAGGAACCGGTGGTCATGGTAATGCCATGCAGTGGAATAGTGCCGCTATTGGTGAGAGTTAATACGTACGATATATCCTCATTTGAGCCATAGACTATCTTATCTGTCAGGATATCGACTGTTAATGCGGGCGCACCCGGCCTGAAAGTCTCAATGGATACATCTCTGGTGTTTTGATTGATATAGATGACACGGACCATGAACTCACCGGCGAATTTCCTGTAGCTGCCCGATTGGTATGTTTCTTCAAAAACACCATTCTTACCTTCTATGCTGACAAGAGCACCGCTCTCACCAACCTCTTTGAGTTTAATACGGTAACTGCCATCCTCCAGTGTGTCACCAGCTTTCATGTTTGTTTTCGGCACGCTTGTGACCCATACCCTTTCCGATTTCTGTTTGTATGTCTCCAGTGAGACAATGCCCGAGTTAATACCAAGGACATTGATCTTCAGTTCATTATCATATACTTGCTCGCTGTTTGCAGAGGCATCCATAAAGAATGATCTCTTGAAGTCCCTGTTGCGGTAAACAAGAACTATGGCAGAAGGTTCAGCACTATCCATATCTACAGAATGTACTTTAACTGTGAACCCTTCGAGTTCCGCTCTGTTCCCGGCAGCAAGTTCGTAGGTACCCTGGAATATCCATAGGCTCTCATACTGGATATCGTAGGCACTGACCGGATATACTAAAGCGGATAGCATTGCGATCGCAAGGATCAGGACAACCAGTGTTCTCACAGCCATTTGGAGCATATATGTATTTTTATCTTTTAATTGTTTTTATATGTATTTTTCACCGTGGCAACTGTAAGCATGCACAGCGCCAAGGCCACTAACGTATAGAGGCCAACCCAGAGGGCTGATTCGGATGCACCTATACTATCGATCGAGAGTCTTGTTACAAGATTGAGCGGTGAATTTGTGAACAGGTAGGAAGCCATGAACAGGAAGATGAGCACCATGGAATACAGAAGCTGGGCAACGCCTCTCTCCCTGAATATGGCCGATATGATGCTGCTCGTCAGGACAAGTATCAGCCCGATAAGCGTGACCACGAGCAGTATCGTGAAGAAATTCATGATGGATATCCCGTTCATACTCAACAGCAGCATCCAGGCAAGAGCCTGCAGTGGCACAATGGCGACCGCAACAAGCACCTTCCCACTCACTATCTCCAGCATGGACGCAGGAGTGACAAGCAGTAATTCCATTGTCTTCCTTTCAAACTCCTCGGTAATGAAATCAATAACAAGCCCTCCTGAAATGAACGCTGGCGTAAATACCAGCAGTGGGAGCAGTGCAACGAAAATGAACTCGAAATAAGTGGATGAGGTCTTTATACCTCTCTTGTTGATGTTGATCTCTAGCGGGGAATATCCCGGCAGGCGCTGGGTCCTTATATCACGCACATGCTGTTCGAACTTCTCAAGTGGCTCTTTTAACTGAAGTGATATCAGGGTAGCCTTAATTTCCGACTTGGGAAGATATATATCCACGTTCAGTATATCCGTCCCTTCCGGGGGGCCGGGAGGGGCTATTACTATGGCGTCGACCTTGTGTTCATAGAAGTCCCCGTAAGCAGGTGTCAGGTCACTGTACAGGCGGGTATTGATCTTACTTTCCTGAAGCAGCTTGTACAGTTCATTTTCTTCAGTTCCGACAACTGCAACGCTTATACCCTGCATCTCTATATCACCCATGATCGTGGGATCGTAGAACGAAGTGAGCCCTATGACAAGAAATGTTGAGAATGATGCTATGAAAAGCTGGATCAGTACGGAAAGCATGAACGTTTTCTCACGCATGAGCTCGCCTACTTCCTTTTTAGCGATACTCCTTACTTTTTTGCAATATCTTGCACGCTTAGCCAAAAAGAACACCTCTCAGAATGAAAAGATTGTATGCGCTATGGACCACGGTTGCCAGTATCACTGAGAGCAGATATCTCCTGGTACCAAACCTGTACATTACTATCGAACTGACCGCAGCTGTCGAGATGTGCAGCAGGAGGGGTATTAGCAGGAGTGTTCCCATTGTCATCACTGCGCCGAACGCGGAACTTGCAATAGGAGCCAGAGTAAGGACAGCAACTGCCTTTTCTCCCACAAAGAAACCTGTACCTGAAAGGACAGCAAGCCTGAAGGCGTTTCTCATAGTGACCAGCTGAAGCTTTCTTTTGAAGATTGTGTATATTCCGGCTGATTTGACCAGTTCTTCTGCCATCGCAGAAAGTGCTATCATCACGATGACAGAATGCGGGGCCGGCAGGTTGAACAGCATGACTATCAGCATTAGTTGCGTCATGTAAACGAACGGGATGAAGATAATGCTCAGCAGGAAAACAGAGCCGTATGGGTTCAGAAGGAAAATCTCCAGACAATCTGTTATCTTCTCTGATACTGCTTTCTGTGTGAAGAGGTCCTCTTCCCTGTATATATAGGTCCCGAATAAAAAGGCGGAAAACGCGACAAAATAGAATGGCAGGGTTGAGAACAGATATGTGCCGATCAGCAGGGTCTCGCCCTCTATAAGGCGGACTATAAGAGTGATCGGGGAGATTGAACTGATGGCGTGGATATTTGTAAACATAGCCGGGAAGAAGAGGTATCCGGAAATCATCACTGACAGGAAGACGCTTGTGAAGGTCAGTTCCTTGAAGCTCCTTGAAAGTATGGCGCCGAAAAATGAGAGCGCGAAGAAAAGAAGCACAACCGGCAGTATTGCTGCAAGAATCAGTAGTGAGCTCTGTGCTGTCCTTATATCCGCCGGGATGCCCATGATATACAGGGTGATGACAGCCTGGATGAGAAGAGTGACAAGAATGTAGGGTAATGTTTTACCGATGACTATATCTCTGCTGGACAGAGGTGCTGCAAGTATGAGCTCCCCTTTTTTATTGGTGCGCTCATCCATGATACTTGTGGAATAGAACTGCGAGATGAAGTATATGGGGAATATGAACAGGAAAGCATAGAGTATCGCCGTGAATGGAATAGGGGGTGAGAAGAAAGATGGCGTAGAGAGCGTCTGCTTCTGGAAGAATGACCTTGCTTTGTAATCGTCAAGATCGCTGATGTCCTGCGGAAGTGTGAATGAGGAGCCTGCATTGAGGTATTCTGTAGTTATCTCTCCTTTAGGGTAACCCTGGTGGGACCGTTCATTGGAGCCACTGTCCCTGCCTGTATCCAGGCTGCCGGCAGCACCCTGTGCACTTAATAGCTGGAAGTTCTGAGGTCTCTCAATATCGTGTACAGTGACCCACACCGGATGGCTGTTGTTAATATCATCGTAGGAAGTAAGTACGATCTCACGATATTCCTTGACTGTGTTCTCCAGTGCACTTCCGGCAGCAGCTGACTTGGGATTATCTCCAAGATATACATTATTTCCGATAATTACGAAATCTGCGCCGTACATGTAGAACTGGGTTGCATCATATATTGTGACAGGCAGATAACTGAATCTCTGGTCACTTTCAAGTATGGGGCGAAGTGCAGGTTCTGTAGATGCCGCAGTGTATATTTTCTGGTTCATGCTCATCTGTGTCTGTGCGGCTGCGAAGGATGCTGCTATGACCAGTGCCAGGGTAAGTGTCAGCAATATGGCTGACCTTGAATCGAATTTGAGTTTGGACCTGAAAAACTCCCATTTTGCTATCGTAAACCATCCGGACATCACTTTTTATTAGTAATTTATTATATTAATATGTATGTAGTTATTTGGGTATTAGGGGTCATTGTTATATTATATGGGGAAGTCCCATAGTCAATGTCACGTGTATGCCAGTCCGCAGGGTCCGCGTTGATGTTGGAATAAGTTACGGAACAGATCTTGGCAGGCCTGTCAAAAATGACCTTGCCATTGCTATACATAACGCTTTCAACAGGGAAGGCATAAACATCCCGTTCCCGAAGATGGATGTACATATCAGGAATAACCCCGGCTATAACAAGACACTGATTAAGATGGCAGTAAATGCACGGTTGCCACGAGCAACCGTATCTCTATTTTTATAACATCACTTATATATCGTGAAGTATATTCTGTTAGTGTGGAACAGAATATCATCGAAGTGGAAGGACTCCGGAAAGAATACGGGGATTTTGTTGCAGTCGAAGACCTCAGTTTCTCTATCTCGAAAGGAGAGATATTCGGAATAGTGGGTCCCAACGGTGCAGGCAAGACAACCACTTTGAAGATGCTGAGCGGTCTTGTCAGGCCAAGCAGGGGCACTATTACGATGAAGGGACTGGACATCGGTCGGGATGCTGTTAAGATCAAATCCTTCCTGGGTTTTCTTCCCGAAGAGTCACCTCTGTATGAAGGCATGGAAGTTGATGATTATCTGATGTTCTTTGCGGAGCTCTATGGCGTCGAAAAGAACGTCGCCAGGAAAAGGATCAATGACCTGCTTTTTGATCTTTCTCTCAACGCTGACGGCAAGAAGATCGGCGACCTCTCCAAGGGTATGAAGCGCAAGGTTGCCATCGCCCGCTCACTAATAAATGACCCTGACGTCCTGATATATGATGAACCGTCATCAGGCCTTGATCCGATGACCTCCAGGTATATCACGGATTACGTGCGCTCTCTCAAAGGGGCGGGCAAAACGATCATTTTCAGTGCCCACAACCTCTACCAGGTTGAAAGCCTGTGTGACAATATCCTTATCATGAAGAACGGCAGGCTCATTACTCTGGGGACGGCAGCCGATATCCGCGAGGAGTTCGGGCGGATACAGTACCGGCTTGAGTTCAGGGTAGACAATATCGATGATTATGGCCTTGCCGAACTGAAAAAGACTGATGATGGCTATGTTGTTATCACCCACGATATCAGCATTATTAACAATACCACCAAATGGGTCGTGTCAAAAAGCGGGGATATCGTTGAGATGCGTACGATAGTACCGTCACTGGAAGAGATCTTCCTGGAGCTGATGGGAGTTGAACTGTTCGTAGATTGATCTGGCTGGCAAAGCGATTTTTTTATATACTATTTGTTGAGTATGCAATTGTTGCATTAGCAACAAATAGAGTGGTTATTTGACTTCTTCACTTAAAAGCACAGACTGCCTCGCGCCAAGAGGTCACCAATCCATCGGAAGAGACGCATTCCTGTTCTCCAGGGAGATCCATACCTTCATTGCAAGAGAACTGGAGCCATATGGTATAGGCAGCGGACAGTTTCCTTTCCTGATGCGCCTGCTTCACAATGATGGTATCAGCCAGGAAGTCCTTATAAGGGACCTGAATTGTGACAGGGCCACAGGTACCAGAGCTATTAACAAGCTGGAAGAGAACGGGTATGTTCTCAGGGAGACAGATCCGCAGGATAAGCGTGCCTACAGGGTATGCCTGACTGACAAATCCCGGCAGCTGGGGCCGGTAATTAAGCAGATGTCCGTGCTGATCAATGATATTGTATTTGATGGTTTCACCGGGGAAGAAAAAATCCTTTTCGTTCAGATGATAAAGCGGGCCATAGGCAACCTATCCCGTGAGAACGATGCCAGGAAGGCCGGCAAATGAAAGAGGGAATTGAAGCAGGCACATCCGGTCTGCAGACAATGGCAGGGGATCCTAAGCAAGCTATTCTTAAACTGGGCCTGCCGATGATGTTTGCGATGTCCATCCAGACCGTGTATAATCTGGTGGACACTTTTTGGGTGTCAGGCCTGGGGTCTGATGCACTTGCAGCAGTAGGTTTTGTTTTTCCATTCTTTTTTGCCTCGATAGCCATCTCCACGGGACTTGGCGTAGGCGGAGGCTCGGCCATATCCCGCAGGCTTGGTGCAAAAGATAAGCAAGGGGCTGATAACGTTGCAGTGCACACGATGATCATAATGCTTATTCTATCACTGCTGTTCGCTGTCCCGCTGTTCCTTTTCGCTGAGAGCATCTTCATTTCCATAGGTGCGGGAAGTACAACAGATATGGCAACTTCATACGGGAAGATTCTCTTTGCAGGTACTTTATTCATATTCTTCCCCAACGTTGCAAATGCCATCCTCCGCAGTGAGGGAGACACTAAAAGAGCCATGAATGCCATGATCCTGGGGTCCGTACTGAACATCATACTGGACCCGATACTGATATACGTGCTTGACATGGGTATAGCCGGTGCTGCATGGGCGACCGTGATCTCTCTTGCTGTCACTGCTGTCCTTATGTCCAACTGGCTCTTTTTCCGCAAGGACACCTACATATCTTTTGATTTCAAGGACTTCAGCTTCGATAGGGGTATCCTGAAAGACATTTTCAGGGTGGGTTTTCCGGCATCTGTCCAGCAATCCTCAATGGCTTTGATGATGCTTGTCATGAACATGATACTAATAACAGTCAGTGACACTGATGGGGTGGCTGTCTATACAGTCGGCTGGCGTGTTGCTACTATTGCTATCGCTCCCCTGATGGGAATCTCGACAGCCGTTGTTACTATGAGTGGATTTGCGTATGGGGAGGGGTCTTACAGTAAGTTGTCTTCTTTACATCTTTATGCAACAAAGATATCCTTCCTTGTGGAAACAGCCATAGCTGCCCTTACTTTCATCCTGGCTCCTCAGATAGCTTATGTTTTCACAATGTCAGAAAGTGCTTCCCACATCACCGGCGATCTGGTGATATTCATCAGGATCATATGCCTGTTCTACCCCATGGTCTCTCTTGGAATGCTCTCGTCATCGCTCTTCCAGGGAATAGGTAAGGGTGTGAATGCACTTATCGCAACTATTTTGCGTGCTGTCATATTGGTTCCCATTTTTGCGGCACTTTTTGCTATATACCTCGGACAGGGGCTTGTTGGAATCTGGTGGGGTATAGTGGTTGGAAATGTCCTTGGATCACTTGTGATCTTCATCTGGGCAAGGCTGCATGTGGAGGCCTTGCTAAAGAAGGAATCTGGTTTCAAGGCTGCAGAGCCGGCCTAAATCATACTTGGGTGATACTGTCTTTACACGTTCTTCTATGTCTGCATTCCTTACGTGGATCCGGTCTCCCTTAAAAATCTATTTAAAGCAGTCGTGATAATTACATGTGATTAAACACAAATACTTGATGTTTGTTATTCAGTGATGCCGCTAACCTCATAAACTCTCAAATTGAACCGCACTTGACTTGAACAATTCCAGTTTACATCTAAGAACGATGAAATGAAGGTGATAGTATGGGACAGAATACTGGAACAGAACCCCCTGTAAAAATCGATCAAGAGGAATGTGAGCCTTTCCTTCATGAAGAGGCTGTACTCTTGTTGGAGACTTCCGGCGGTGAGAAGATATACAGGCATAAGGGATCCATTGTTGTCATGCTCCCGGATGGCAGAAGCACCCTCACGACCTCATGGGTCGGCGGCGGATACAGGGAAGACCTTCAGGCTGTCTTCAATCATCATGTTCCCAGGAATAAACATTCTGCAAAGGAACTTGAAGGCGGCAGTATACCTGCTTATATCGATTTCATTTCCACAGGATTGGGGCTTGATCCGGGGAGGTCCTCAGGATTGCTGACAGCAGCCTGTATGGAGAACGCTGCCATTGTCACGCGCTCTTTCAGGGGTGTTGAGGTAACTGCGGTTGTCACTGCAGGTATCGAGATAAATGGTGGGAGGGTGGGCGACCCTGCCTCATACTACGAGGAAAATGGTACTTTCCAGTTCATACCGGGCACGATCAACACGATACTGCTGGTCGGTGCAAACCTGTCCCAGCATACGATGACGAGAGCTGTTGTCACAGCAACCGAGGCAAAGACCGCGGCTTTGCAGCAACTCATGGCCCCAAGCCGTTACTCCCAAGGCATTGCCACCGGGTCAGGCACTGATATGATCGCGGTGATTGCAGACCGGACAAGCCCTTACTGTCTGACGGATGCCGGTAAACATTCCAAGCTGGGGGAAATGATAGGGTTGTGTGTGCTTGAGGCGATAGTCAAGGCACTTGAACTGCAATCTGAAGTGACAGCTCTTTCCCAGAGGGATATGCTGGTACGCCTTGAGAGGTTCGGTGTTGACGAAGCCACGTACTGGAAAGCGGCTTCGAGGATCGAAGGTCAGAACCGTAAGGCCGGATTTTTAAGGGCACTCAGGGATGCTTCCAGGAACCCGTCGCTTGTGGGAAGCACATGCGCCGTCCTGCATGTGATGGATGAGATATCCTGGGGGCTTCTCCCCGAGACTGCCGGAAGGAAGGCTGCAATATCAATTATGAAGGGCCTGCCGGAACTGGTGGGATATAATGGGGTTGTGCCGCTGGATGATCTGCTGGACGAAAAGGACTCCATAATGAACAATTGGGTTGGGATCACTGCATGGCTGATCAAGAACGGAAAATGTAATTGCATGCCTCAGGTATTGACTGAAAGTGAAAAGGAAGATTGATGAAGGAACTGATTAATCTCTCGACTTATAAGATCGAGATGGATATATTTGACTCTGACTGGGGAAAGGTGGAAAGTTTCCTGGATCGGCACCAGCTTGACGGAATAGAGCTGTATGTGGACCAGTCCCCACTCCCTGATGGCATCCCTGACCGCCTTATACAGGGGGTGCATCTTCCTTACTGGATGGGGCGGCATAGGGCCTGGATGGACAATGATGCCTTCTCTTGCGGAATGGATGAATCCGAAAAGATATACCTTTTCGGCGGACTCAGCCGTGGTGAAGTTGTCGGGAATTTCCGCAGGGCCATGGAGAATGCGCATTTCCTGGATGCCGCATATGGAGTGTTCCATGTTGCCTATGTGGAGCTTGAACATGTGTTCACCCGCTCCTTCGATTGCACTGACAGAGATGTGATGGACACAACTGCAGCCTTTCTCAATGAGTCCGTTTCCTCTTTTCCCGGAGGGGAACCGCCTGTGCGCCTCTTCTTTGAGAATCTCTGGTGGCCGGGACTCACGTTCCTGGATCCAGGCGCTATAACATACTTTACTGAACAGCTTGATTTTGACAACTGGGCGTTTGTGCTTGATGTTGGGCATCTCATGGCTGCCACTATGCGGTGCAATAAAGAGGAAGATGCCGTGGATACGATCCTGGAGGTGCTTTCAAAGCACTCTGATGACATAGTGGATAGAATCGAAGGAATGCATTTCCATTGCAGCATCTCCGGTGAATACATGCGCGCATGCTTTGATATGGATATACCCGAAAACTTCGATAAAATGCCTTTCTACGACCGCCTGGGTAAAGTTATGCAGGTCGTTGAGAGAATGGACCAGCATATGCCTTTCACCGACGAGAGATGCTCTGAGATCGTTGACTATGTTTCTCCCGACTATCTGACACATGAATTCATACTTCACGACCTGCAGTCAACTGAGCATAAGCTCAGGACTCAGAGGGATGCACTGAACAAAGGAATGCGGAAAATATCAAAAACGTGATCCGGTTGCTTTTACGGGCTCAGTGAGGTATGATCTCTCTTCTCACGGAGTATCCATTATCAGGAACATATTTATATAAGTCTTTATATCCCTTATATTTATGAGCATGCCCGATAACAACGATATTGAAGACCCTGAACACCTGGATCGTCTGAAGCTGTTCAGTGCTCTTGGAAGTGAGACCCGCCTCAGGATGCTGGAAAAGCTGACCGAGGGCGAGATGCATATCTCGGAACTTGCCAGGGAGCTTCAGATTTCTGTCCCTGTCGCAGCAAAGCATGCTAATATCCTTGAAGCTGCCGCACTTATCCAGCGCAAGGTTTACGGTAAGACGCACGTTCTTAAATTGAACAACAGGAATCTCTTCAATGCCCTTGACATGTTCGCGCCATCCAAGACCGTTGAGGTCGAGAAAGGTGCTACATTGCTTGAAGCAATAAAGAAGGTGGCTGTAGTCGAAGTCCGGAATATAAGGGGTCAGGAGAATGTCGTTTCTACGAATGGTGAGGAAGGCTTCTTCGTTTACGAAGTTAATGGCGAATTCTCTGACAAGACGGTGAACAATTTCACCTTCGATAAAAACTCCACAGTCATGTGGAAAAAGCTTGAACCCGTTAGCATCCTGAAGGTCAAGGTCAGGGTCAGGGATAAAGATACCAGGAATTAAAGACCAAGACTATTTGAGAGTTAAAGCATGCTAAAGCAGGCTGTTATTCTCTCATTGTCATTAATTCGTATTCATTCTTTTTTCTTACTTTCATTTCGTATCTATTTTGCATTTATAGATCTCTGGAATACTTTCACCCCGCATGGTTCCAGCTTATATATTCCGGAAAGGCAATTAGTATGCAATGATAAATCGGCACACTGCTAACGAACATCACTTTACTCTCACGGAAAGGATGAAAATACTCTCGGAGGGGACAAAGTATGATAGTTGCAACCAGAGTGCGGTGTGTCATGCCTTTGGTCCTGACGGAAGATGCATACAGCTCTACAAGACCCTTCTTACGAATGCATGTGCTGGTGAGTGTACATACTGTCCCAACAGGTGTGGCCGTCATTCCACGCGCACTTCCCTTACGCCGGAAGAGATAGTAAAGATCACTTGGTCCTTTTACAGGAGAAATGCAGTTGAGGGACTGTTCCTGTCTTCCGGGATAATCGGAGATGCCGAAAGGACCGCGGAAAAGCAGCTTGAAGTTGCAAAGCTCCTGCGCAGTCAGGGATTTACCGGGTACATTCATATGCGTGTGATGCCGGGAACCCCTTTGTACCTGCTTGAGGAAATTGCGGACTACGCCAACAAGTTCGGTGTGAACGCCGAAACGACCAGTTCAGTTAACTATTCGGAGATATGTCCCAATTTCGATTACACCAGCGATGTGCTCCAGCGCCTCAAGTGGACAAGGGATCTGATAAATAAGAAACGGCGGGAAACTGGGTATGGGGGGCGAATTATTGGTGCCAACGACACACAGTTTGTCGTGGGGGCCCTGAACGAACCTGACAGGGAGATAATCGGGACCGTGGACAAGTTCATGGTGGAGTATGAGCTGAGACGCCCTTATTTTATGAGCTTTGACCCGGTCCCTTCCACGCCCCTTGAAAATAATCTTCCCTCGCCTAAATGGAGGGAGATCCGGCTTTATCAGACATCCTATCTGCTGAAAGACTATGGCCTGAAAGCTTTTGATTTCGATGCTGTTTACGATGACAATGGCTTCCTTCTGGACACCGACCCCAAGCTCCTTCTGGCGATGTCGCATCCGGAGCGGTTCCCGGTGAACGTGAACTCTGCAAGCAGGGATGAACTGTTACTTGTGCCGGGGATTGGTCCGGTAAGTGCGAACAGGATAATCCAGTCCCGGCCCATATCTTCCGAGAAGGAGCTCATGCGTATGGGCATTGTGGTCTCAAGGGCCAGGCCTTATATAGAGATCAATGGTCGCAGGCAGACAAATCTTTCTTCTTTCATGGGGGCAGGCGCATGAGTCCGCAGATGATAGCTTTTAAGGATAATGTGGAAGGAGTGCTCCTTGCATGTCATGAACTGGTTCAGCGCCCTGATTCGGAACTTCTTTTTGCAAAGGATATGGATGAGCTCAGGAGCAAGATCTCTTTCTCCGGGATTGAATATGACCTGAAGGCTGTGGGGTTCAGGCCAGTGGCAAACTGTTCTGTACTTGTGCAAAGTCTTCTTGGTAAAAGGAAGAGCCGCATGTCCGGAAGAGACCCGGACGTGGAAGGCTATATCCGCCTGGTCCTCCGTCATTCTTCATGCGAGCCTACAGAACTGGTTCGTTTCATGTACTCATGTGAAGGCAATGCAGATATGTTATATTCCGGCAAGACTCCCACAGGCAGGAAATATTATAATTATATGTGTGATGTGTCACGTTCCTATCACAGGTTGTCCATGTTCGCGCGGCCTGACTTTGTGAACGGCATACTTTCGGTGAAAGTAGATTCTCCGCACCGGATTGGCGATATGTTCTGCCGCTGGCTCGCAGGAAAGAATCCGGACCTTCCTGTTGCTGTCCTGGAAAAGGAAACTGCCTGGATCGGCAATGGGAGGTACCTGGGCCTTGAGAATTTCACGCATATTCGCTCCTCTTTCTTTGAGAGCCTGAGATTTTCAAGGGAATCGGATGATGTTGATGACCTTTGGGATGTCTATTATGATTCTCAGATGATACCAGTGAGAAGGAATAAAAAGCATGCTCAGCATCTGCAGCCCAAAAGTTCATCCGCCATTAGTGAGATGTCCGCACGGGACAGGTATAAGGTGGAAAGAGGCATCTCGAACTGCACCCTTGACAATTTTACCGGTTAATTGTTTATGTTTAAAAATGAAAGGTAGTTTTCATGTCGGTTGATATCAGGAGCTTACGTGATATACCCCGCATCGGGGACAAGATGGCCAAGCGCTTTATAGAGCATTTCGGTAGTGAGAGTCTGGCTATCGAAGCTATAGTAAGTGGCGATATTGCCAGCATTTCCCAGGTGGAAGGCATGGGACAGCGTTATGCGATCTCCCTTGTACACGATGTACAGTCGAAAAAAGATGGTGTCACAGTCTCTGATCTATTAAAGACCAGAGAAGCGATGGATGTGTATGAGAAAGTGCTTGATCTTGTGAAAGGTTTTGCCCATACTTCCTATGCCAGGGATAAAATTAACATTTTCATTCCTTATCCCTCAAGCCGATCAGATATCATTCTGGAGATGCGCAGGTCAGTATCTTCCTACATGGAGACTGCAGCCCTCCTGCAGGATGATAAGGAAATAATATGTCTGCTCACTAAAGTAAAACAGCTCAATTTGAAATTCACAATCCCTAAGGTGCGCGACAGGGTGGTCATAACAGCGGAGCAGAAGATGTTCGAGTATGCCAGGGAAAGGTTTGGATCTATGCTGGATGTGCATCTGGCAAGGTCCCTTTCAGAGTTTATTGATACTGCAAGGGGTTATTCCCATGTTATTGCAGCTGATGACACTTACATGGCCTTTGATTTTCCTGAAGATGTCAAACCTGAGTTTTTGTCTGACCTGAAAAGTGCCGGTAACTGGCAAATTATCCCGGAGAAAGATATATCGGTATTTGCCAAAAACCTTGAGAGCATCACCTGTTCTATACAGGCAGTGCAATTGCTCCGCTCAAAGGGTATTAAGTTCTGTGCTGGTATTCCCGACAGTGATCTGGTAAAACTTGCTTCTGTCCTGTCAGTGATAGATGAGAGCGGCAATATAACCGCGGGTACGGACAAGGAGGTTGACAGACTGCGCTCTGCCACAGCTGGCATTGATCAGTGTGTCAACGATGCCGTGAAGAATGCCAATTCAAAACTGGATGAAAGTCTTCTGAACAGTGAGTTCACACTGCGCGGACAGGAAATGCTGAAAGTGATGAAAGGGTCGGTGGAACTGAAGGAGCTTGTCGGGAAAAAGCTTCGTACATCCTATCATGCCGTTGTAAAGGAATGTGCCAGCGAGATATGCAGCACGCTGAATTTGGAAAAGAAAGAAACCATCTTTATAGACTCATTATTCCCGGAAGAGATTACTCATCCGCTTGAGACTGACCGCGAGCAACTGACTGCCTTTAAACAGCATCTTGAGAAAAAGATCCTCAAAAGGCAGCTTGAGCACAAGCGCGAGGTTTCTAAGGTGCTTGCATCCTCTCTTGGAGTCGTCAGGGACATGGTACGGGAGGTGCTGGACTTCGATGTTGGTTTTGCTATCGGGTGTTTTGCATCCGCTCACTGCCTGATCATGCCGGAAATAGTTGAAGGCCCTGGTTTTGGTTTTGAAAAGGGAAGGAACATGTTCATTCTTGCCAGGCATGGAAAGGTTGTCCCGATAGACTATTCGGTAGGTGTGACCAGTTTCAGTCCGCAGGGTGATGCAAATCGAGTTGTGCTGCTCAGCGGGGTGAACTCAGGAGGTAAGACCTCCATGCTTGAACTGCTTGCACAGTCAGTCATCCTGGCACATATGGGCTTCCCGGTGCCGGCCTCTGCCTTTGAGATATCCTTTACTGACGGGATCTACTATTTTGCCAAATCAAAGGGTACCCTGGATGCAGGAGCCTTTGAGACAACATTGACCGAGTTTGCCGTGGTTGCTGATGATTCCAGTAAGCTTGTGCTGGTGGATGAACTTGAATCAATAACCGAACCAGGAGCTTCGGCAAAGATAATAGCCGGTATACTGGAAGTGCTGACAGAGAATAAGCAGAGTATGGCTGTGTTCGTATCTCACCTGTCAGAACTGATACTGGAGAATACGAAAAGCAGCATACGTGTGGATGGCATTGAGGCCAGTGGGCTTGACGCCGACCTCAACCTTATTGTGGACCGAAGCCCCCGGTATAATTACATAGCAAAGAGTACGCCTGAACTCATAGTAGAGAGGCTTTCAAAGAAAACGAGTGGCAGGGAACAGGCTTTTTATGCAAAACTGAGGGAAAAGTTCAGGTGAGCTGAACTAGAGTGTTCCCTTTGTGCTCTTTATGCCCTGTCCCTCAATAACTGTGGCTCTCTTAAGGGCGTATGCGAATGCCTTGAAAAGTGCCTCTATCTTATGGTGATCATTATCTCCGTAGACGCTTGCATGCATGTTGATCTTTGCATGCTGGGCTATGGATTCGAAGAAGTGCCTGACCATCTGGGTACTGAACTCGCCTACTTTTGGAGATATGAATGCCGCTTCAAGTACCAGGTAGCTGCGTCCTCCGATGTCTAGAGCCACACTTGCAAGCGCCTCGTCCATAGGAATACGGGCCTCGCCGAATCTGGCAATGCCGGCCTTGTCCTCGAGGGCTTTTGCGATTGCCTGTCCCAGGACGATGCCTGTGTCTTCTATGAGGTGATGGTCATCCACGATAAGGTCACCCTTTGCCTTAACAAGGAGATCGAAGCCGCTGTGTTTTGAGAACGCTGTGAGCATATGGTCAAAAAACCCTATGCCAGTGTCAATGGTAGATGAGCCGGTTCCATCTAGGTTGAGTTCGATGCGGATGTCAGTTTCGCTGGTCTTGCGTGAAATATTTGCCTCTCTCATGGTGCACCCCGTGTTTATCAATTTCTACAATTATTCTATAATTATATGTCTTTTTCAATAATAGTTATCGCTTCTGCCAGTGTGAACTTGCCTGTATAGAGGGCGCTTCCGACAACAACAGCTGAGGCGCCTGTCCTTTTGATGGCTATGAGGTCTGCAAGGCCTGTGACTCCACCTGACGCAATGACAGGGACGCTGACGGACTTTACCAGTTCCTCAGTTGGTCTGGTGTTAACACCCTGCATAAGCCCCTCGGTATCTATGTTGGTGAAAAGCAGGCTACCTGCGCCCAGTTTCTCGAACTTGATCCCCATCTCGACAGCAGTGTGCTCGGATTGTTTTTTCCAGCCTTCGATGGATATCTTTCCGTTGCGGGAGTCAAGAGCGACGTTGACACGTTCACTGCCAAATGAATCTGCCAGCTGCTTTACGAGTTGGGGATCATTGATGGCAGCAGTGCTGAGTATCACCCTGTCAACCCCAAGCCTGAGCAGGCCTGCAGCATCCTCAAGAGAACGGATGCCTCCTCCTACCTGGATGCTTATGCCCGCCGGCTTACACTCTTTAACTATCTCTTCTATGATGGGAGCGTTGTGACGTGCACCATCGATGGCACCGTCAAGGTCTATAAGGTGAAGGGTCCTTGCACCCTGGGATACCCAGTCCTTTGCAACTGCCACAGGGTCATCAAGGCTTACAAGTTCGCTGCCGGGTACGCCCTGCACAAGCTGGACGCATTTACCATTTCTCATATCTACCGCAGGGATGATCTCAAACGTCATGGGAACACCTAAGGCATCATCCTTTCGATAGGCACAACAAGTATGTCTTTTGCCCCGGCTGCTTTAAGCTCGCTCACTGTTGCGAATATCATGTCTGACTGGACCACGGCATGGACCGCCAGCATGGCTTCATCAGACTCTACTTTCATCACTGTGGGACCTGCAAGTCCCGGAAGTACCTTCTTGACCTTCTCAAGGCTTTCGGCAGGTACGTTCATCATAAGATAGCGTTTTCCTTTCGCACACAGTACGCTTTCAACAGCGGTCTTTATCTGGCTGATCTTGCCATCCTTGTCCATGCTTTTCTTGTTCGCTATCAGGTAAACTGAAGAGGAGAATACCTTCTCTATCATTTTGAGATGATTGGTGACAAGGGTGGTACCTGAGCTTGAGATGTCCACTATCGCATCTGCAATGCCGACATGCGGTGTCATCTCACATGCACCACTGACCTTTATTATTTCTATTCCCACGCCTGCGTTCTCGAAGTACTTACGGGTTATATTTGGAAATTCCGTAGCCACACGCATGCCTTTAAGCTGCTCTGCGGATGTTATGGACGAATCTTCAGGGACCGCCAGTACAAGATTGGCACTTCCGAATTTAAGGTCCAGCAGCACTTCCACGCTGGCATCTGTTTCGTTTATCAGGTCAAGCCCGGTGATGCCCACATCTGCTGCCCCGTCCTGGACATACTCGGGTATGTCTGCAGCCCGTGCGAAAAGATATGTTATTTCGGGATCAGTGGTTTTTGCAAAAAGCTTCCTTGTGCTGCCTTCAAGCACAGGGAGTCCCGCTTCCTTGAGCAGGCTGACTGTTGGGTCGTGCAGGCGCCCCTTATTGGGTATAGCAATACGTATCATGTATGATCCTTCTGGTAAAAGTGAATGACCGGATATTTGAACTTTTGATAAGTTATACAGTTACCTGATGCTGTCCGGCGATGTTCGGTTGTTATTTGGAATGTTCTCTCAAAGTCCTTTATATGATATAGATTTCACGCTGATGGAAGTATCCTTACATATTGCTTATATGCATAAATAATTACCTGTGGTAATAATGATTAATGGATAATATTATATAATACATGGTTAGTTCATACAGAAAGAATACTTAATTATTTGTCCGATTATCTATTCTTATAATGTGTTATTTAACTCACATGAGGATATAAAAATGATGCGTAATATCAATGTCGAACACCTGATACAAACGCCTATTGAAAAGCAAAAGATCGAAATTGTTGAGAGAAAGGGTATTGGTCACCCTGACAGCATTTCAGATGGTCTTTCGGAGGCAGTGAGCCATGCATTATGCAAAGAATACATCAAGAAATGCGGTTTCGTATTGCACCACAATACCGATGAGACGCAAATAGTGGCGGGCAGGTCCAGCCCGAAGTTCGGTGGCGGAGAGGTCATCCAGCCTATATACGCCCTGCTTGTGGGGAGGGCTACAAAGGAGTTCGAAGGTGTGGAGATACCTGCAGAGGCAGTGGCTCTTTCAGCTGCAAGGAATTACATTCGCAGGACTATAGTCGATCTTGACCTTGAGAGGGATATGATCATCGACTGTAAGATGGGCACGGGCTCATCTGATCTTAGGGATGTGTTCAACAGGGGTAAGGTTCCGGTTGCAAACGACACTTCATTTGGTATCGGCCACGCTCCCTTCTCGGAACTTGAGCAGATAGTCTATGAGACCGAAAGGAAACTTAACACAGACCTGAAAAAGAAGATCCCAGGAATAGGTACTGATATTAAGGTCATGGGACTTCGGAATGACAATGATATCACTCTGACAATGTGCTGCGGAATGGTCGGACGCCACATCGATGATATGGACCACTATATCAACATCAAGGAAGAGATGGTTGAATATGTTACCGACCTTGCTATGAGGCATACTGAGAGGAATGTGTCTGCTTCCCTGAACACGGGTGACAATGAGTGCTGTGGTTCGGTCTTCCTGACAGTTACAGGTACATCCGCTGAGATGGGCGATGACGGTTCGGTAGGCCGCGGTAATCGCTGCAACGGTCTTATCACTCCGGGCAGGCCGATGAGCATGGAAGCCACCAGCGGCAAGAATCCGATAAACCATGTTGGTAAGATCTACAACCTGCTCTCTACCCAGATGGCCAGGGATGTCGTAAAGGCTGTGCCTGAGGTGCAGGACGTCCACATACGCCTGCTGTCCCAGATAGGCAAACCCATAGACCAGCCTCTTATGGCAAGCGCCCAGATAATCCCCCAGGACGGCGCGAATTTTGCATCCATCAGGACGGAAACCGAGGCTGTCATGGATGAATGGCTGGCCAATATCACCAGGATCACCGAGATGCTCAGCAGGGGCGAACTGGACACCTTCTAAGCAGGCTCCAGTTTCTTCCTGTATATATCTGAAGGCACTTCGGCAGAGGTGCCCAATCACAACTCTTTTTTTGTATACTTTCTTGTCTCTGCTGTCAGTTTGTTCTTACCGGGCTTATCACTGTCTTACTTCACCCGTCTTTCCAGGATCTAGCAGGTTTTGCGGCGAAAGAGATAAGTACGATTGTGCGTATTGGAGTGTTGCATCGCACAGCAATGCCGTGACGATTCATGGTTTGCAAGACCCGCCTTAACTCAGTGGTAGAGTGCGCGGCTGTAGTATGGTTCATGTGACTTGTTCACACATACCGCGCAGGCACCGCGATGTCCCCGGTTCGAGTCTGGGAGGCGGGACTTCCAAAACCAGAAAAAGGTTTATATGCTAAGAGTTCCTTTTAGGGGTGCTCAAAAGCGATAACCTCCGCGTGTCCGAATAGTGTAGAGGCCTATCATGAAGCCCTGTCGAGGCTTCGACCCGGGTTCGAATCCCGGTTCGGGCGCTAAACGTTAAATCCCGGTTTTTCCGGGATTGTTTTTTTTATATTTTATCTCTTCTAATGTCAATTATGGAATATTCCGGCTTTTCTGGAATCTTTAATTAATCAAGGTGTTGTATACTGCTTTGCCAGTACGATAATCACACATAGCCATGTGAAGCTAAATATTAATAAGAGAGCTCAAATTTCAACACCATTAAAAGATGGTTCATTAACAAAACTTCGTATCGATGTTAATATTAAACAAGGTTTAGGTTAAATAAATACAGGACTAACTACTTATTGCGGGTCGTGGGGGAATGAGCCGTAAATTGGGAGTGGATTAGTTGAGAGATGTTGGGGAACATCTCGGATTCGTCAGGAAAGAGGCGCCTAAAATTGTGGTGGTTTCCGGCGCCTCATTCTACCTACACAAACGGGAAATTTGTGTGAGATTGGTTGGGGATATTGGGGAATATCTCGGATTCGTAAGGAGAGAGGTGCTTTAAAGCGTGGTGCTTTTCCAGGCACCTTTATCCTGCCTTCTCAACCTAGCTCAAAATGGATTTCTTATTATAAATCATTCTCGTAATCGAAAATATTTTCCTGCAGGGAATATTTTGATTAAAGTTCCGTTATTGTTATTGAATCCTTCAGGTAGTATTCAAAGAGCTCTTTTCCCCATTCAATTGCAAATGGGTTGGAGCATAAAACCTCACTGTTATCCACTTCCCCCGTATCCTTGAACAGCTTCATGAAGAAGAAGTAGTCATTGTATGCAAAGGTCAACAGGTTACTTTTTTTAGGATAGACAAATAGGTTAAATAAATCGTTCTCTAGAAGCTTTGCAAAAGAGGGATCCGGTTGATTCTGTAATTTCAGTACTTCGCTAAATTTACTTCCTCCTTATCCCCACGCTATTGAATTACCTTAAACATTGCACTACTAACTGAATTCTTAACTTTCTTCTAAGCCATTCTTCAACAAACAGAATGAATCTAGCAAACCTGAACTT
>NZ_JAUXNK010000057.1 GCF_030682845.1 Methanolobus sp.
TCAAGGTAAGAAGGAAAAAAAATAATTCTACGGACCAGTCCTGCAGAGCCGGAAGCCGATATATTCGCTGCTGCTTTCCGGGTAGTCTTTGCCCCGATTCGCAACCCTGCAGAAGCAGGCTCTATCTGCCCATGTACTGTTTCGTGCTACACGGCCCTTACCGCTAGTAGGACCGGTCGGATTATTGCTGGGGCTACTGCTGTAATAGCTGTCAGAATAATAATCCCAACACCATTCAGTTAGGTTGCCGCTCATGTCATAAATACCTAAGCCGTTGGGCGCCTTGGTGCCGACGGGTTTGCTGCCTTTTGGTGAATTGTTGCGATCGTACCAAGCCACGGCTTTGATATTATCAGAGCCGCTGTATAGGTAATCAGGAGTATCTGCCGCTCCCCTAGCGGCATATTCCCACTCCGCTTCTGTGGGTAAACGGTAGCCATTGGCACTCCAATTGCAAGTTACCGCGTCCCACGTAGCGTTGCTGAGATGTAGGCACCGATCCCCAATCAGCTGGATTGGTGGAACCGGATATGCTGTAGACAGGAGTTAGCTCCTCCGCCATACTACGTAAATTGCAATACTTCAAAATAGCATACCAAGAAACATAATAGGAAGGATAATTATCACCAAGCCCATAGTTACTATCCCAGTCACGTTCCGGTTGCATATACTGGGCATACTCTGCCTGCGTAACCTCATACTTACCCATGTAGAACGAATTGAGCATTACGCTGTGCGTGGGAAATTCCTCGATATTATTGGAATCCATGTCTCCGCCCATAGTAAAGGTTCCTCCGGGAACTAAGACCATTGGGCTGAGAGTTTTGATCATGCTCATGAGTGTCTGCTCATCTATAATCTTGATTGACTCAATCTTTCTAGCTTTATCTAGCTTTGAGCCAGGCTTTTCTCCTACGACCAGGAAGTTCAGCTTTGAAGATACCCCGCTGAGTATTTTACCACCATTTTTCAGGATCATCTCTTCTACTGCCTGCCTAGAGCTTCCGCTCAATGTGCCTGTGATCACGAAACTCATCCCCTCAATGCTACAGGACTGGATCTGCTTGCTTTTCGGATCCACCATTTCATCATTTTCGTGTCGGTCAAGCCTTTCAGTTTCTTCCTCGGAACTCAAACTTGCTCCACTGAATACTAAGCCGGAGGTATATTTTTCTAATGAATCGTAGATATCCGGGTCTTCAAAAAACTCCACCCAGTCACCATTTTTAAATACCCAGAATATCGTGTAATCATCTATTTCAAAGCTTACTACTTCTGTTGATCCATTAGAATAGAACTCTGAACCCTCAGGGATTTCATTAGACTCGTCCGAAGCAAAACTTTCTGAGTTAAAGCCCTTAGACGCTACGAATTCAGTATCATCGGCATTTTCATAAATGACTTCCCCGTCAGGGCTAATACTATCTAGCGCTTTTTCTATAGATTCAATAGAATCAAGATTGAAATAATACTTATAGGTAGCTACATTTTGATAAAGCAAGTATCCGTCCACGCTTTCTTCATCAGTGTCAAAGCTCCCATAATCCCTTTCATACTCGGTACCGTTGGCTTGTACTATAATCTTAATTGGGAGATTGTTATCGTTATCATCCGCTTCATTCGCGATATGCGATTGATCCAGCAAACTTACATCCTTACACAATTCGTAAAGCTTCTTCTTAGCTAATTCACTCCCCCTGTCGGCAGCAATCCGGGATAATCGAACTAGAGTCTCTGTGTCTGGTTCAAACAACGAATTTCGTTCAAAGAGGCTTGCTAAAAACTCGATATCGCCAATATTCCATGCCGACTCAGCCAGGAACACAATCTCTTCCTGCATCTTCTTATCTGCCCGGATACTCACATTGCTTTTACGAGCATGTTTTAATGCTTCTTTTCTTAAGAATTGAATTGTATTAAAATCAGCTGTTTCTATTACACATTCCACAATGGACTTAAGCTGTTCAGGATCACTTAAAACACGATCAATAGGAAAGTCAGAATTATCTAATAGTGATGATGCGCCCAATTTCAAGTGCTGAAACCATTTTATGGCTTCTATAGGCTCTGCTAAAAATAGATAAAAAAGGAATTCTTTATTGTCGTAAATCTCATTGTAAGGATCCTGTTGCATCACTATCCATAGTTTGGCGTACTGATATGACTCGGGAGTGACTGGAGATTTAAAGTATGTGTCAAAGAATTCTTTTGTAGAAGTGCCATGAAAACGCAAAAGCTCTATTCATCCATCTGTTAGGGCGATTGTTATTATCCGATTTGACCTGATTAGATGGTTCTATTGCTTCAGAAAAATACTTTGACACATCTTGCCAATGCGATCTGTGATTGTTAAAAATGTATGATATTTTGGCTTGATCGGCTTCTTTTGTCATTAGTGCATCACTGTAGTATTTGTGTTCAGAAAGATGCCATCTGTCAGATCCGTACACACCTGCCCAAAACTTATCTATTGAGGCATCTGCAAGTAGTAGCAGATCCTGCACTATAGGCTGAGATCCACAATTCTTAACAAAAGCTTTTTCAATCCCGAGCAATAAGTTTAGGGGAGCTCCTACATCCAGCACAAGCTGTAGGGCACATTGATACCACGCTTCTTTGTCTTTCTTGCTAATCTTTCTTGCTTCTCTTTCGTCATTTACAAGTAATGGGGCTTCAAGCTTAAAAATCACTTCCCACTGTCCACTTAGAGCAATGGTTTTGATAAGATCTACTTTTTCTGATGTACTTAAGTTCCGGTCATTATTTATAAGGTGTAAATAATGTTTTTTAAGTATAACACTATGACCTTTTGTGATAACAGTATTAATCCAGTGCATTGATTGTTCTTTATTGTTATGTCTTAAGTAATTTTCTATTATCATCCAATATGCATTAGGGTCGGTTGATTCGGCTATGGGTTGATAGTATTCTAATATATCAGACTCAGAGGCCCACTTGTCGTGTATTTTACTATATAAAAGGTGAAAAGTACAGAGGTCAATGACAACCGAATTTCTTGAAGCTTGTTGCAACAATTCTTTCGTACATGCCGTAGAATAGCTGTTCCCATGTACAAGTCTTTCTATGCAATATGAACTACCCTTTTCTCCACCCATTTTGAAATACTTTAGTGCCATTTCTTGATTTTCGTGATGTGATTCACTAAAATATCTGCCAAGATTTTCATAAGCCTCCAAATCTCCTGCATCTGCAGCCTTTAGGTAATATTTTTGCATATTTGATACATCATTATTGAGGCCGTAAGCCTTCCCTATACTTAAATAATCTATTAGGCTGTCATCATTCAAGGAGCTATTGAACCAATCAATGAAGAATCTTTGAAACAAATAATCAGTTCCATCCGAGAACGATGTATCTACTTTTATCCTTTTATCAATATAACTCTTTGACTTATAAGTAATGGCTTTGGGAATATCTTGCTTTACGTCGATGCCCCAAAAATACATTCGTCCAAGCATTCTCCACGCAGCTAAAAAGCCTAGATTTGCCGCAAGTTCGTAGTAGCTAAGAGCAAGCTCAGTATTTCTAGGTGTATCAAATCCGAAAAAGTGAATATTGCCTAATATCATCCATGAATGGGCAGATCCTTTATTACCTCCGGCCTTGAAGTATTCTACAGCTTTCTCAAAATCTCTGGATATATCCACACCAACAAAATAGTATAAACCTAAACGATAGTAGGCATCAGGGTAACCATTTTGTCCGGCTAACTCCAAAAATTTGATCACATTATCAATACCCCCCTCCAGCAATTCAACTTCGTAAATAAGTGCAAGCCTAAAATACAATTCTGGATGTCCATTCTCAGCTGCTCTCTCATACCATTTAGCAGCTTCAATGTAATCAATGTCCACTCCTAAGCCAACTATATATCTGTTAGCTAATCGTATCTGCTGTTCAGTGTCGCCGTTTTCGGCATCATTCAGCAGAGTCTTTACGTTAACCCGTTCAAAATCAAGCTTGATCATTTTTTTCTCCTAATATAGCCTTTGGCACCAAATACTCCGTATGATAACAGGCAAATTTATATCGATTGTGGGTAATCTTGCCCTCTTACCACTGATTGTTTATCTACAATAAACATCAATCTTGGATACTAGATTAACTTCAACCGAAATGTGCATCTTACAACCCTGGGATCTAGAGTCTATGGATATTTCTCATTCTATGAGATATTCAGTTCACGCCATAATCTAAGATGTGTCTTATTAGACGTTCGCCTATCAAGTGGTAAAACCTCCTCTGAGCTGCTGAAGATGCTCCTCTATCAACATCTATAAAGTAGAATACATTCTTTTGACGTGGAAGAAAGGCTTGAATCTCACTATGGCCTCGTGTGACAATGAATAGCATATCTTCTTGAGCTGACGTGTCTTTCAGAAAACTGCTCATGAATTCGAGATTTTTCTTATAACTTGGGGTGTTTTTTACTAATTTAATGCTTGGTTTCCTAGCACTGTGATAGGGGAATAGCTGGAATTTGCAAATGTTCTTTGCTAAGAGCCTTCTGCCATCAAGTCCTTTACTGTCAATGTCCTCGATAAGCCTTCTATACATAGTGGTATCATACCTTCCTCCGGCTGTGTGCGATAGCTGGGGGTTAAAAAAAAAATATGGATAGTTCATCATTTTATCAGAAGAAAAGTCCTGGTGAAGGGTTGCTACTAGCGCGTCCCAAACTAAAGAGTTATTGTAATGATCTTCATACTCAGCCGGTTGTAACTTCAGCTTTGGATTATCTACCCCCGGGTTTCCCATGAATATAACGACTTTTGCGTTCATGATGTCGCCTATATAAGGGGCGGGAAGTAAGTCCAAGTGGATTTTTGTGGAGTCAGTTATGTCATTATAATGTACTAGATCCTTCCTGAGGAACCATTTGTCTATATTCTCCTGAAAATAGCTTTTGTCCGCAGGATGAATGAAAGGAGCTTCGCTTTGTCTCAGGTCGGTCATTTGCTTCCAGTAGCTTACGTAATCGGTGACAAGATTTTGGACTTTCTTATTCATTTTGCTCTCCTTCCACACTGGGTGCAAAACTCCGACCTATTAATTCTCCTGCAGTTTTAGGATACCAAGTAATCATAGTCACTCACAATCTATCGAAAAATGAGGATAATTGACAGTAGTATGCTGTCAAGTTTTTTTCGCACTTTTGCCTAATGATGTCATTCTGCTAAGTGAAAAGAACATCAAAAATGCATTCGATCAATGTATTAGAACTCGGTTAGCTTGGAGTCGCATAGATAGTTTCGATTATTACATAAGATTCCAAGGGTTGTAGAGGAAAAAGTACGAAAGCCCAAGTGTTGAAGCAGCACGTAATAAAAAGATAACCGGAAGATAATAGTGATATCTTACAATTGTCCAAACAGAAGCCTTAATGAATAGTATGTTACTTTAGAGTTACTCGTTTCGCAGTGTTTAGAGCTACTTTGGAAATAACTTGTTTGCCTGTATTTATTGGGGTTCTTATTGTGATCAAATAAAGTCGATGATAGACTAATTCATCAGCCCCATTGATTGATACAGTACTTATCCGGTCTGTAAACTTATCAATGATTGGACAGGGCTTGTTCGGAAATCTTAGATTATCTAAATCCAATCGGTTTTTTCATTTCCACCTCAAAGCTTGTCCCCGCTTCCAGCTTAGCATATTTGTACAAATCCTCAAAACAGAGTTTACTATTCTTTCCTCTCAGGAATGCCTGATGACATGCGTTCAGGACTACCAGCCTGATCTGCCCGCCTGTAAACTTGAAATCCGCTGCTAAAGAATCTGTATCAATACTCTTCACACCGGGTATGGATAGGGGCAGGTGTATACACCACAAGGCTATTCTTGCTGCATAATCCGGAACTTCAATTTCCAGCTTGTAATGGAAGCGTCGGGACATTGCGATATCCAGATTTGAAACCAGATTAGATGTAACAACCAGTGTGCCGGGAAAGCTCTCCATTTCTTCCAGAAAAATGCTCTGGATAGAGTTTTCTGCGCTATCGGAAGAGCGGTCTGTGGATTTCGTGCGTTGGTGAATAAGCTGATCCCCTTCATTAAGCAGAAACACCGGATTAAGCTGTTTTGCCAGTAAACTCATTTCATGAAACAGATCTCTTGCTCTCTTTTCGGTACTACCATAATAGCAATTACGTATGTTGCTGGCATTTATCTGAACCAAAGGACGCTTCAGTTCATTGGCGATAACTCCTGCGATATAGGTCTTGCCTGTCCCGGGTGCGCCATGAAGCAAGATATTGCATCCCTGCTGCACATCTTCATCACTCGTGAGGGATGCACCGATTAAACCCCAGGATGCAAAGCACACTCTATCCGGATTCTTCAGTCTCTGGATAATGGTCTCTATAATCTTTTTGGTGCTTTCATTCAGGATAAGCTGATCCAATGTCTGAGCAGGATTTATCGTATTGAGGAACTCTGATCTTTTCAGCATTTGCTCCGCTTCTTTAACTCCATTCACCTCTTTTTCTTTGGTGCGGTTTAGCTCTGCAATAGCTTGCTCGGAAAGTTCCATACAGTTCATGGAAAAGATACTATCAGGTTCCTTGATTAGTGCCGCATTTGAAAGCTTATTCTTGTGTTTCAGCCTATCTATGATTTGCAGATATTCATTGGAGTTCTTTGCCAGTAAGGCTGCAATTGTATTTGCATCCGGTTCTTTGCCAAATTGCAGGTTGTAACAATAGATCAGGATCAGGCATTTTTGCCAAAAAGGATTTAGCTTGTATTTCGCAGCCATCACAGATAGTGGATGCGTTACTTCCGCTTTATCTATCCTGGTAAAGATAGCATCAAGAAAGTTGTTCACCGTCTTACCGTAACAAATCCATGAACTACTGCTAAAGTCTTCATTTAGTTCCGGGTAAAGCTGAAAAAGCACCGCTGTCATTTTGCCAACTGCATCCATTGCACCATGCTTCAGTTTTGCCCCATAGAGTTTGTTTGCCCGACTGCTAGGATCATTTCCCAGAAGCAAATTCCAGAACAAGCCGTTCAAGCGGTAATTTGTATCCAGTGCAGACCGGACGTCAAAGTGAAAGTCACGGCTAAAAGAATAGCAAGGGCTTAGTATTTCCCTATCCAACAAACCTGTAAGATAAGCAAGACGCACTTTGATATCATCTTCCAGATTCGGGGTCATGTTAAAGATGTCATTTGAGTTAAAAACCAGATCACAATTAATCTTTGCCCTTTGGTACATTTCAGCTATCAAACTAAGATCGCTCTCACACAAAGCATAAGTATTCAGCAGGGGATGTTTTTTGAAAGTAGAAAGGATATCTGCCATAGAATGCTTTATAAAGCTAACAGCTGTAGAAATATTCTCATCAGCTTTTGATTCGTCACTAACAGGGCTGATCTTCACACCTTCTGGTTTAGGCATAAAGGTCTCACTGGATTCACAACCCTCTTTCATCATAATTATCTCTTCTAAACAATGGATAAAATCACTCTTCATTTAAACTCCCTTTTTTTACTATCCCTATTATAACCGGTCACCCCAAAAAGGGATAAATAAACTTTAGACATTGAACAATTTAGGTAAGCTGACTTTGGCTGGCATAAGCAAATCCTTTATTATAGATAGCCTTGCGTGGCAAATCAACTGATAAATCAGACTGAATAAGAACGTCCTTGTGGGGTTTCGGAATATAGAAGGTGATTTCAACCACAGTGGATTTTAAAACTGCTATGTCTATCTTAAGCCCCCTTCGTTTGCCATGTCCAGCCTATAACCCTCCCGTATCGGATATGGGTGGGATAACATCGGAAAAGTCCTGTTATGCATGTACTGGGAACTGTGAAAGGTTCCGCCTATATAGGGCTTTGCTTTGCTGCTGGTTGCCATATAGTAGCTTAAACGAAATGGTACTTGACATTTTATGTGATACTGGAAATAATGCAATTGGTCGTTTGATCTTAAGCCCAATTAATGCAGTAGGATTTTAACCACCCTCAAAAAAACCGTGTATTTTCACTAAAATTCTCCTTCTCAAACCGTGCTTTATCCATAAGAAAATCCTACTGCATTGCAGTTGAATTTTAACGTCAGAAGTTTCAGTTTCGAAGGAGACTTCCAAGAGTTTATTCCTCCGTTTTTCATGGGGAATTCCGAGTCTGAGAACATCGTCTTTGCCATCCTTACCCATAATCGCAG
>NZ_JAUXNK010000064.1 GCF_030682845.1 Methanolobus sp.
ACAACCTTACGGAAAGAAACGCAGGGTTAAAAGAGGACTCTTCAAAAGCATTACCGGTGTTCTTCTCAACGCAGATGTCAACGGAAGTTTAAACATAATGAGAAAAGTAGCTGGCGATATTGTTGTAAAACAATTAGCTCGTAGAGGTCTCGTCAATAGACCGATAAGAATAAAGCTCGCATACGAGCAACGATCTTACATGCCCACGACTTCAGTCTGGGTAATTGACCCTTATGAACTCATTTCTTGAAAAATATCCCGAAAAAGCGGATGCCTGAATAACTTCATTTCTTCCAGAAGGCCGGCGTCAGCAGCACAATCACAGTGAAGACCTCAAGCCGTCCTATCCACATATTTGCGGTCAGGATCAGCTTACCCATGTCAGGGATCGCGTCAAAACTTTCCATCGGGCCCACAAGGCCGAGACCAGGTCCGACATTTCCAAGGGTTGCAATGGAAGCACTCAGGGCAGTGACAAAATCCATCCCCATAAATGAGAGCAGGGCCGAACTGGTAAAGAAGATCATGATATATATCACCATAAAGGATACGATCGAATGCATGACATCCTCGGGAATTATTTTATCGTTCAAACGGATAGGTGTGACAGCCTTGGGATGAATTGTCCTGAAGAGGACCTTTTCTGTGTGTTTTAGCAGAAGAAGCAGGCGCACAACCTTCAGGCCTCCTGAAGTGGAACCTGCGCAACCTCCTATGAACATCAGTAAAAACAGTATGAACCTGGATGAATCCGGCCATAGGTTGAAATCAGCCGTTGCATAACCTGTCGTTGTAAGGATAGAAATGACATGGAAACTGCTGTACCTGAAAGCATCAGTAAGTGAATATATCTCGGTCCTGAACAGATTATATGCGAGCAGAAGGGTCGCAGTCACAATTATGAAAAAGTAGAACCTGAACTCCTGATCATTTATCAGGCTTTTCCTATCCGAAAATATTGTTCTGTAGTGGAGAGCAAAATTAGCTCCTCCCAGGAACATGAAACACATGATAATGATCTCGACCAGAGGGTCGTTGAAAGCTGCTATGCTGTCAGAGTAAGGGGAAAAACCTGAGCATGAGATGGATGTAAATGTATGGGTAATAGCGTCATAAGGGGACAATCCTGCGATGCTCAGGAGAATGAATTCGAGAAGGGAAAGCAGGAGATAAATGAACCACAGGTTCTTTGCAGTCCCCCTGATCCTCGGGTGCAGTTTTTCTTCCTGAAGGACCGGAACCTCTGCACGGAATATCTGCCTTCCTGCTACACCGAGTTTTGGCAGGATAGCAACGAACAACATGATAATTCCCATGCCTCCAAGCCATTGGGTCATACTTCTCAAAAATAACAGACTTTTGCTATGACTCTCAATCTCAGTGAGTGCAGTTGCTCCGGTAGCTGTTACTCCTGACATGGATTCAAACAGGGCATTTATTGGAGGGACACCTTCTAGCATGTAGGGAATTGAATAGAATATTGCTGCAAGAAGCCATGCAGATGCCACTATTAAAAAACCTTCCTTAAGGTTCCATTCCCCGCTTTCTTTCTTAACGAATGATTTCAAAAGCACAGCAAATATTAATATCAGCAGGAGAGGGATTACAAAAGTATGCAGCGGCTCTCTATAATATACAGCAACAAGCAATGGGATTAACATGAACCCGGCAAGCAGCCAGAGAATAGAACCCAATACACCCATAACCACATTAAATCTCAAGCCAACCACAACACGTTTTATATTAAAGCCATCGCTTTTATGAAGCCGTCCTAGATTAAGATTTTGATGTTACAGGTCCCAGTCGAAAAGATATGTTCTAAAACCTTAATTAACAAGTGTCTATAGTGGTGTAAAAGCAAGATCAGGATTTGTGATCTCCCAAGTCGCTTTCCAGGGCTCTGATTTCCTTTTCTATCTCTTCCAGCACTTTTGGTATAGAGCCCTCACCGGTTTCTACTGCCTCTTCTATCTCTTTTGTAAGCTCTGCCAGGAGATTGAAGCCAACATTGAGTGCAGCCCCCTTCATTTTGTGAGTTTCAAGTTTTATTTGCGCCGTATCTCCCTGCGAGAAAGAGGCTCTGATCTTTTCAAGCTGCAGGGAAAAAGACTTTACTGCCATACCTGTAAGTTTGTTAAGCAGGTTCTCATCACCGTTCACACTGTCCAGCAGCCTTTCCCTGTCAAAATGGACACTGGAGAATGTTCTGTTTTCAACAGCCTCTTTTTTGCAGGTTTTGCATCCCGGCAACCACTTATCCAAAAGGGACCTGATGGTGGCCGACACAACCGGTTTGGTGGTATAGTCATCCATACCTGCGTCCATACAGCGCTCCTTCTCACCCTTTATCGTTCCTGCGGTAAGGGCAATTATAGGTACATGACCACCGGCTATCGCCTCTATCTCCCGGATGATCCTGGACGCATCATATCCGCTTATCTCAGGCATCTGGATATCCATGAATATCATATCCGGTCTGTTGTCCCTGAATGCCCTGACAGCTTCTTTTCCATTACATGCCTTAATTAGGTTTAAGTGTGGCAAGGCTCCCGAGATGATGGCCGAAGCCAGGGCCATATTGATGACGTTATCTTCTGCTATCAGGATAGTGTACCCGGTTTGGAACTGCTTTTCTGGCAAAGCCTTCTCTGATACCCTGCATGTTCCATTCTGTTCGTCCTGGACAGAGTGCAACCCGGCAGCAGCTCCCAGAAGCTGTTTCATTCCTGTCGGCTTTGCTATGCAGGACCGTATACTCAGGGTTTTGCATCTTTCATGAACATACAAGCTATCAGCGGAGTTGTGCAGTATTATGACAGGCTGGCTGTCAGGAAGAATACCCAGTTCTTCGCGCATTTTGCGGACAAGTTCAAGTCCGTCCATAGCAGGCATGAGATAGTCGGTTATGATCAGATCATAGTTATTCTGACAGGAGATCATCCCAAGTGCCTCCTGGCCGCTTGAAGCCGTATCTGCTTTAATGCCTGCTGCATGGAGCATGTTCTGCAATATGGAGCGATTGCTGCTGTTGTCATCCACGATCAATGCTGTGTGGATATCTGCAAAGCTGCCTTTGATCTTAAGTTCTCCTGCTTCTGCAGGGAAGGATACGGTGAAATGAAATGTGCTGCCCTTCCCGGCCTCACTGACAAATTCAAGCCTGGACCCCATCTTTTCAAGCAACTTGTTCGAGATCGCCAGGCCAAGCCCGCTACCTCCATATTTGCGGGTGATTGAACAATCGGCCTGTGAGAATGAACTGAATATTCCTGGGAATGTTTCCTTTGCAATACCTATTCCCGTGTCCCTCACGGAAAATGTGAAATCCATATCGTTAGTGCCCGGGACCGGGGAAGCTTCAACTTTTAATTCTATCTCTCCCGTTTCCGTGAATTTCACCGCATTACCTAAAAGGTTCACCAGCACTTGCTTCAGTCTTAGCCGGTCGGCAACGATATAGCGGGGAAGGTCAGGGGAGATGTTCAGTAATAGTTCCAGTCCCTTCTCATGAGCCTTGTATTTCACAATGTCAGCTATCTGTTCTGACAGCTCAATGAGGTCTGTCCTCTCCGGGTCAAGCTCCAGTTTGCCTGCCTCTATCTTCGAGAGATCCAGGACGTCATTTATCAGGTCCAGTAAAGAGGTTGCAGATGTATAGACCGCCTTCATGTATTGCGTTTGAGGCTCCTTCAGGTCGGTTTGCATTAGCAGGTCGGTAAACCCGATTATCCCGTTGAGCGGAGTGCGCATCTCGTGGCTCATGTTGGCGAGGAATTCCGACTTGGCCTTGCTTGCGGCCGTAGCATCTTCCTCGGCCCTTTTCTGGGCAGTTATATCAGTGATCGCGATCAGGAAGAACTTCTGAGCGAGGTCATGTATTATCTCGCAGGAGAACAGGCCGTTAACGACCTCACCTCCCTTTATGATCGTGGTTATTTCCTTATTCTGTACTTTACCAGTGGTTTCCAGTTCTCCTCTGATCTGCAACAGTGTATCAATGTCAGCAAGTTCCAGTTCACGAGCTGTTTTACCTACCACTTCTTGCCTGGGTAGTTTCACTTTTTGCAGGAACGCCCTGTTCACATCGACAAGCGTAAAGTCGGGATAACTTGCCAATGCCATAAGTGCAGGATTGCTGTCAAAGAGTTTCTGGAATTTGGTTAAAGCCGCCTGTTGCTGTGAAAGATCTTTTGAGATGGAAAATATACAGTCATAGCCGTCCCATTTGCCTGCCCAGCAGCGTGTCTCTACAGGAATAAGGGTCCCGTTCCTGTGCTGAAGCGGCAGGATGCATGTGTCCTTCTCACCTTTCAATGTTGAGGAAAAGGATTCTCTGGCCTTGCTCAGATGCCTGTGAGAGTACATTCCAGACATTCCCACCCCGGATATCTCTTCAAAAGTGTAACCAAGCCGGTTGAAAAGTGCGGGATTTGCATACAGTACTTTACCCTTGTCTGTTCCTACTATGATTATATAGTCAAGGGTCGCAAAAAGTGTCCGGAAGTTCTCCTCACTGGACTTGAGTTTGCTTTCGATCTCTTTGCGCTCATTGATAGCTGTATGGGTTCCATGCATGCGCAGAGGCCTTCCATTCTTGTCATACCGGGAGATCCTTCCATTGGCCTGGACCCATACCCATCGTCCATCTTTGTGTTTCATGCGGTATTCAGCCAGATAGTACTCTTTTCCGGAGGCTATTGTTGCTTGCAGTTCTCCTGTAACATATTCCACATCATCAGGATGAATTAGCAAGGACCAGAGCTCCATGCTGAAATCCGCGAAGTCATCATTGGTGTATCCGGTTATCTTTTCCCAGCTGTCCCGTCCCTCCAGGTTGATATGACCGGTGACAATATCCAAATCCCATATCCCGGCGCAAGTCGCTTCGAGGGCCATATCAAGTGTATCGGTTCTCTTCTGCAACTGTTCCTGGGCTATCTTGCGCTCGTTGATGTCACGGACCACGGCAAGTATCCTGTCATTGCCACCAATCTCGGTTCTCTTCTGGGATACCTCTACCCAGAAATGCTCCCCATTCTCTTTCTTTGCCAGCCATTCGAATATATGAGGCCCCTGGTCAATGGTTCTCAATGTGTGCTTCAGAACATCCTCTTCAGTATAGTGAGGTACGTTTGCACTCAGGTCGCCTATGTTTCCTGCAAGCACTCTTTCCTTGCTGGAGTAGCCATACATCTTCAGCATGGCCTCGTTCACATCGATTATCTTCCTGGTGGTAATATCATGAATGAAAATGTCCTCGTTGGTGGAATTGAATATCTCGCGATAGTTCTTCTCACTCTCACGCAGCGCTTCCTGGGTGCGTACGCGATCGGAAATGTCCCTGCAGGCGCAGAATACAAGCCTGCGCCCACTTCGCATAACTTCACAGGAGCTGATCTCCACGTCGATCAATGACCCGTCCTTGCGGGTGTGACGTGTCAGGAAATACTCTTCTGTGGACCGGACATCCTGCAATATATCCAGTAATTGCTCGCGTGTCCATTGCTTATCCCAGTCCCATATATGTAGTTCAAGCACTTCCTCAGGGGTGTAACCAAGCATCTGTGCATATTTCCGGTTCGCCTCATAGACCTTACCGTTCATGTCAACGATCACGGCTCCGTCCCTGGATTGCTCGATAAGCAGACGCCGCCATACAGCTTCCTCGGCAAGTTTCTCTTCTGCAAGCTTTCGCTCTGTGATGTCCTGTATAGTGCCAATGACCGTGTTGCGCTGTGAATTATACTCTGCGACAGAATGTATATCCCTTATCTGTGCGTCGTTTTGCCTTGCTATGCGGAATTTCACATCATATGACCGCTTTCCGTCTACCAGATCTTTCAGGGCTTTGTCAAGCAGTTCCCGATATTCCGCCAATGGGACTTTCTGCGCTTCAGCAATGGTAAATGGTTTGTCTTCTACTCCGTAGATTTTAAGCGCTTCTTCCGAAGCCTGCACAGTGCCGGTGTTCAGATCAAACTCCCAACTGCCCATATGCCCTATTTTCTGTGCATTGCTCAGTTGCATTTCTCTTTTACGCAGTTCTTCATCCTCTCGCTTCCTTTCAAAAGCGCTGGTAATTATCCCGGCCACGACCCCTAATAAAGATATCTGTTCATGGGACCATGTATGTTTCTTCCAGACCGTCTCAAACCCGATCATGCCAATGGCATTTCCGCTGTTTTCCATCGGGACGTTGAGGACAGATCTTGTGGAACATTTCCTAAACTCTTCTTTTTCCGCATCTGCTTCAGGCGGAAGTCCCTCTGTATCGGGGATGTGGAGTGGTTCAAGATCGAAGATGCGTTTTGCTAACCATGGCAGACTGTCCACCGGAAAGCTCTGTATATGGGCCATCAAGGACGTTGTCCCAGGCGCACACCATTCATGAGCCATACTCATTGTCTTGCCATCATCTGAAAAGAGATAGATACAACAACGATCGATACCAAAGAAACTCCCGCACATCCGGAGTGCATTGTCAACAGTATCGTTGAGCCTTTCATTGCGGACGCTGACAAACCTGGCTGATATGCCAGCCACCAGTTCCTGTAACCGGAGTTGGAATTGCAGCTGTTCTTCTGCTCTTTTGCGGCTGATCAGAAGTCCTGCCTGACGTACATTTATCTCGACTAGCTCCTCATTTGCCATTGTTTCGCCAGAGGTCATCAGGAGAACGAAGTAGCCGATTATGATGTTATCCTTTACTATCTTTGCTACAACTATCTCTCCTATGCCGAATATCTTCTCCAGGAGCTTTATGGTCCCGTGCGGGACTATGCCATCGGTCAGTTCACATAGAGCTTTAAAACGAGTGATATTCCTGTTTTTGATCCGGTCTTCTATACGACTGTCAATGTCCCACCTTTTCCCGGCAAGTTCGATCCCCAGTATCGAACTGGCTTTGTTAACGTACTCAAATGATCCTGAGATAGCTACGGTAGTAAAGCATTTCTCATCCTCATTTAACAGGTTGAAGGCTCCATACCTGGCCCCTGATATTTCGGCAAGGTCATCTATGATCTTCTGATAATCGATCTCTGTGGCAGAACTCTGGAAAAGCTCCTCTGAGGATGCAACCAGTTTTTTAAGTCTCTTATTCTCTTCCGTTTTATCTGTCATGTGCTTTGTAGCTGTGTAGACTGATCTGTCGTGTGCTCTTGCAAGCTTTGTGCGTGGGGCACTTGCTACTTAACAGATCTGAGTAATGCTTCTATATTTACTTCTTTTATGCAGGTATTTACGTAATTGCGATAGTTTACCTAATAGAATCACTTTATATATTAATAATTATTCTATAGTATAATAGTATAAATTCATAATGTTTTTATCACGTTGAAGTAAGAAGACCGCCGTTTTTAAACTCACGTTAAATCGAAGATTTAATGGGAGTTCCAGTTCTCTGAACTGGAACAGGTGGATGAATTACGGCCCCTATTGGAACTTCCATCAATGTATTTCTTAATTGTTTCAGCAGATACTTGACCATGTGAACCAACATAATAACTTGGTGACCAAAGATGATTACCCCAAAATTCTTTTTTTCGTAGTTCAGGGAACTTCTGGAATACTCTTTTTGTAGTCACTCCTTTCATTATCTTAACGATATCAGTAGGTGCTATGAATGGTGGTGCAGATATGAAGAGATGTATATATTCGGGCATGACTTCAAGTTCAAGTATTTCCCATTCCTTAGAATCGGCAATAGTTCTTATCTGGTCATCGAGAAATTGTTTTAATTCATCGTTCATAACTTGTTTTCGATATTTAGTACACCATACGATATGATAATTGATTTCATAAACAGCAGAGCTTGAATAAGACATATTTACCTATAGGCACGAAAGATATTTAAACGTTGCTGACCTATAGGTATCTAATGCAAAAATCATATAAGTTTAGATTATATCCTACAAAACAACAGGAAGTGACTTTGAATAAGACACTTGATGTTTGTAGATATATCTATAACGAATTTCTTGCAGACCGTAGAAATGCATATGAAAGATGCAATCAGGGATTATCAACAATGGAACAATTATATCAGGTTCAATATCTTGAATTTGATATCGATGTTCATTCTCAGGTTAAACAGGATGTAATCAGGAGATTAGGCAAATCCTTTGATAACTTTTTTAGACGATGTAAGAATGGAGGTGCCAAAGCAGGTTATCCTCGTTTCAAAGGTAAGAAAAGATATAATAGTTTTACCTATCCACAATCTGGTTTTAGCATTTCTGGAAAAAAGTTGAAGTTATCAAAGATTGGAGAAATTAAGATAGTTCAACATAGAGAAATTGAAGGTAAAATCAAGACTTGTACTATCCGCAGAGATGGTAAACAATGGTATGTTACATTCTCTGTAGTCATTGAGAATAATACAACACCTGTAGAACCTGTTACTTTTGTTGGTATTGATGTAGGACTTAATTCTCTGATTACATTAAGTGATGGTACTCAAATAGATTCTCCAAATTATTATCGCAATACAGAGGATGAATTAAAGAAACAACAACGTAATCTTAGCAAAAAAAGGAAGTTTTCTCATAATTGGAAAAAACAATGTGACAAGGCAAACAGATTGCATCGAAAAATACGCAATCAAAGAAATGATTTTAACCATAAAATAAGTAGGAAACTCATTACTGCTTACGATTTCATAGCTTTTGAAGACCTGAATGTAAAGAATATGGTTAAAAATTCAAGACTTTCAAAATCAATACATGATGCATCATGGAGTAATCTAATTCAGATTACAAAATACAAAGCGGAAGAAGCTGGTAAGTTTGTAGAATTAGTCAATCCATATAATACATCACAACTTTGTAGCAAATGTGGTCAAAAAGTCGAGAAACCACTTGCAGTAAGGGTACATAATTGTCCATACTGTGGATTAGTTCTTGACCGTGACCACAATGCAGCTATCAATATTCTAAATCGTGCTGTAGGAACTACAGTTCAAGCCTGTGGAATTGAGTCGTTGGATTTGACGATGAAGCAGGAAGCCACCCTATGAATAGGGTGGTAGTTCACCCAGTATACAATGAGCCTCTGAGCATCTTTGTCTTCATGAATGTGAACCTGTCAGATGTGAATTTCTTCCATTATAATTTTGCATGTTTTGTATCCGTGTTCTTCATTTTCTGCGTAATGCTGATGGCCCTGCTGGCTTTGAAGGAGCTAGGATTTGGTTTCAGGTACGAGCCTATGGAATGAATGGTAATTTCAATAAATGAGGTAAGGAAGGCCCTGTCATCTTCGTGGAATTCCTTACTTACATCCATCTCGAAAAAGAGAATAGAACAGATGGTTCTTGAAATTGGCTTGATGGGAAAACCTTTAGTTGGAAATCATACAGCAGCCCATCCTCCATCAACACAGATGTGCTGGCCCGTCAAATAACTGGAATTGTCAGATGCAAGATATATAAGCAAACCATCCATCTCACCCGGTCTGCCAATTCGTTTCATGGGACATCTTGAACGAATGAAATTCTGAAACTCATCGTCGGAGATGAGATCTTTCGTCATCTCAGACTCAAAGAATCCGGGTCCTATAGCATTCACAGTAATTCCGTATTGTGCCCACTCGCCTGCCAGTGCTCTTGTAAGGTTCACCTCTCCTCCTTTTGACGCATGATAGGAAGAGACTGGATATTGTGTATTTCCAATTACACCGTACATTGAAGCTATGTTGATTATCCTGCCATAATTGCGTTCTTTCATCTTTCTGGCAGCATGTTTTGCGAAGAAGAACACACCTCTGAGATTTGTATCAAGCACTTTATCCCATTCTTCTCCAGTCATATCTTCCGCCGGTGCAAAAGAAGACGTTCCAGCGTTATTTACCAGAATGTCCAGTTTCCCGAATTCTTCAACTGTGCGCTCGACCACATTTATGACATCATCTTCTATCAAAACATCGCACTTTACTGCGAGACACTTTACGCCAATTTCTTCCAGTTCTCTTTTAAGTGCTTCTAACTTCTCAATTCTTCTTGCTGCAATGGTAATATTTGCTCCGGCATTAGCTAATGCTTTAGCAAACTGTACTCCCAACCCGCTAGAGGCACCGGTTACAATTGCAACCTTGCCAGTAAGATCGAATAGATTACTACTTGTCATACACCAATTACCCCCGATCTGTAGAGCATGATTGATCTTTGTCCTTGCTGATAACTAAGATCATACACACAAATGAACTTAGTTTGATTTTCCAAACTAGTCCCTTTATTCTAGAGTAGAATTTATACTTATATATCTATCTGCATATGATGGTTTCAGTGCCTAGTCAAATCTCACATCGATTTGTAGTTGATCTTATACGAAATTCCGGGGCTAAGTCCCGCTCAGCAGGAGAAATAGGCGTTGAGCACATACTCCTGCATCATCCTGTGGGTATTGAAGAATGAACCGTTTATGGCGATGGAATAGCGCATCATATCGATGAAACGCCCCGGATCCTGGTAGTAGAGGGGAATGACTATATTTTCCATCTTGTCGTAGAGTGACTCCGCATCCTTTGAATGGTTGCGATCCTCTGCATTTTCCGGGATTCCATTACCGATAGACCAGCCGGTCAGCCCTTCGATGTGCCCTTCTATCCACCATCCGTCCGGCACGCTCAGGTTGGGGACACCGTTAAGGGCAGCTTTCATCCCGCTTGTACCGGAGGCTTCCATCGGAGGCTCGGGTGTGTTCAGCCAGATGTCAACCCCTGCGGTCATCATTGCCCCCAGGGTCATGTTGTAGTTCTCAAGGTACACCAACTTTATCTCCTTGCCCAGTGCCTGCTTTGCCTGGAAAATGCGTTGGATGAGCTCCTTGCCTCCCTGGTCTTTCGGATGTGCTTTACCTGCATAGATGACCTGGAACTTCCCGGTATGGGTAGATATACTTTTAAGGCGCTCAATATCCTGGAACAAAAGGTCGCCTCTCTTGTATGTCGCAGCCCTTCTGGCAAAGCCGATGGTCAGCACTTCCTCATCCAGGTCTGAGCCGGTCTGAGTGTTGACAAGTTCGATCAGTTTTCTTTTGGCCTGCAGATGTGCATCCCATATTTTATCCTTTGGGATGTTGAGGGCATAGCGGAGACTGAAATTATCCCGCTGCCACATAGGAATATACTGATCGAACAGCTGCCTGAAAGGTTCTGACACCCAGGTGGCAGCGTGGACTCCATTGGTAATAGAATTGATGGAATAGCCGGCGAACAGTTGCCTGGAAGCTTCTCCATGCTTCTTGGCGACACCGTTCACATAGCGGCTCAGGTTAAGGGCCAGACGGGTCATGTTAAGGGTATTACCATTATGCAGTACTCCGTCAAGTGCAAAGAAATCCTCCCTTTGACCGATGATCATCTGTGCCATCTCCAGGGGAAACTGGTCATGTCCGGCAGGCACGATAGTATGGGTCGTGAACACACATCTTCTCTGCACAGCTTTGTGGTCGTTCTCTATAAGATGATCCCTGCCTGCTTTTTTTGCTTCCTCGTCAAGCAATTCCAGGGTAAGGAGTGCGGCGTGTCCTTCATTCATATGGAAACTCTGGATGTTCCTGTAACCAAGCTCCCTGAGCATCCTGATACCACCGACACCGAGGATGAGCTCCTGGCAGAGACGGTAATAATTGTCCCCGCCGTAGAGGTGATGGGTAAGCGTCCGGTCCCACTGTGAGTTCTCCGGCAGGTCTGCGTCAAGGAAGATGACCGGCACATTAAAGCCCGTGATACCTTTGACCTCATATTTCCAGGCCCGCAAATGCACGGTTCTCCCATGCACGGTCACCTGGACCCTCGCGGACATCTCGTGCATGAAATCCTCCACCTTCCATGGTGCAGACTCTTCATGCTGCCATCCGTCATCTCCAAGACGCTGGCGGAAGTACCCTTTACGGTAGAGCAGAGTGACCGCTATCATGGGCACTTTAAGGTCGGCCGATGAGCGGATAGTGTCGCCGGCGAGTATTCCAAGGCCGCCGCTGTAAGTGTGTATCCTTTCTTCGATGCCTATCTCCATTGAGAAATAGGCGATGGACCGTCTTTCAATGAGCAATTCCTGCATTTTCGTCTCCTGATCGTGCTGTTTGTAAGTGGCTGGGCGGTTATATCATTTTTGCGTAGAGGCGTTCAGTGTCCTCTTTCCGGCACAGTTCTGTCCCCGGGGTCATGACAGCTGCAGAACCGGCAGCCAGTCCATACAGGACCGCCTCTCTAAGTGTCTTGTCCATTGACAGACCCAGGACGATACCTGCGACCATGCTGTCGCCGGCTCCCACTTTGCTGATAATGGGTACTGTGGGCGGGACCATGCGCTCGACCATATCTTCAGAGACAAGCAGGGCGCCGGCCGCACCGAGGGATATTACTATTACTTCGCACATCCCATCTTTTATGATCTTCCTGGCCGCGTCCAGTATCTGCTGCTCCTCCATGACATCCTGGCCTGCAAGATTCTGGAATTCGCGTATGTTGGGCTTGATGAGATAGACACCTTCCTGCAGCGCCTTCTCAAGTGCTTCACCGGATGCGTCAACGATGACCTTTGCACCTATGTCCTTCCCGACACGTGCCACACGGGCATAGTAGTCTGACGGTACACCCATGGGAAGACTCCCGCTGGCTATCAGGTAATCCGGCGCCGGGCTGGCCGAGGACAGTTCGCGGAGGCACTGCTCCCATTCACCTGCCTGCAGCTGAGGACCGGGCATCCCGAAGCGGTACTGTTGTCCTGTGGACCCCTCCAGCACTATAAGGTTTTCCCGGGTCATTCCCTCAATGGGCAATGCCCTCTGTTTAACTCCTTCCTGCTCCAGAAGGTTATTGAGCATCTGTCCGGCCATGCCTCCTGATGGATATACCAGCAGCGATTCGCCTCCCAGTTTCTTTATAGCTCTGGACACATTGACACCACCTCCACCTGGCTCATACTGAGCAGGCTTGCAGTAGAGCTTGTGTTCGGGTATCACATGTTCAGTGCTTGTGCTCTTATCAATAGCAGGGTTCATCGTCAGGGTAATAATCGTTCTCATTGGCATTTCTCCGCAAATTCATAATATCTAAGCAGGAAACCCATTCCCTTTAGGGGATGGGAGGAATTGCGTCACTCCATTTTACTTCCATAATTAATGTTCTTCTGGCTGTCAATAATATAAGCTCTTTGCATTTTGCAGAACGATGAATGATTTCTCCTGATAATGTCCTGAGGTCAAAGTATCCTGATTTCCTTCTGCCGAATATGAAACATTTTGTGTTATTGTAGAGTACTTTGTCAAATAATCTGAATCCCTGAATTATATAAGGAGCTTGGTTCAGTTTTCTTATTCCATTTTTAGATGGATTTGCCTTGTGAATCTGCCTATTATGCTTGCGCATCTGTTTTTGCAAGAAATAGTAGGGAAGTCTTTCTGCTTTAATGTTCCCTGTTATGCAAAATGCATCGATATGATGCGATTTAGGTAGGTTGTTCTGGATCCTGGTGTTCTTGGTAATGTATCCGAACGTATTCTTTACTTTCTGATACTTCGCTTTCAGCTCTTTGAGCAAATAGTTTCTCATTATTCCCATGAATGTCTGATGCTTGAATCCTCTGATCTTTAACATATCAAGAACTATCTTTCCTTTATGGTATTGATCATGACAGGTTTCACATAGGGTTAACAGGTTATCAGGTCTGTTTCCTCCTGTTTTTCTGGATTCGATATGATGGGAATTGAGTATATGATCCTTTGATTTTCCTTTACAATGCTGACAAGTGTGATCATCTCTAAATAGAACATATTCTCTGACATTCCAGAATCCAAGTTGTTCTCCTTGTTGATATTCTGTTCCTGAGATATCAGGGTTCTTTATCTTCTGGATATCGAACGAAGCTGTTTCGATAATGATTGATGTTACTGGCAATATCTTATGAATATTCTCTATTACTTTGAGATGGGTATTGATCCTGTTTCTTATTGTTGGAGCAATCCATCCGGGTTTCTTCGATTTTGTTCTGTTATTGAATCTTTTTTGTCTATATCTTGTTTTCCTGTTTCTTCTTTTTCTCCTTAATTCTCTTCTTGTTGATATCAGGTCGGTTATATCTGTTCTCAGCTGTACTTCTGATGAGAAGAGTTCTTTGTTTTCAGTCGTTGCAGAAAGACCAATGAATTTGCTTCCAGCATCTACTCCCAGAACAACTGGTTGTGTGTAACCACTGCTACCATAGAGTAGCTGCAGTGTAAAAGGCTCTCGCTTTACAACTATAGCCTTCCCTGCTTTCAGCAGTTTCCTTGCTTTGCCTGGAGAGCAGGGCATTAATGGTCTTCCATGTTTGTTAATTATGTAGACTAACATTTTGTCTATCTCCATTTCGGAGTTGTAATCCTTCGCCAATGTTATCCTGGCTTGTTAAGCATGCAACACTGTTCCTACCCAACAGAACTGTTTAATCACATGCTACAGAGCTACAGACTAGGATTAACATCCGTAGGTGTTATGACCGGGATAACGTAGTTCTTGTTTTTTCGACAATCACTTAGGCTAGTCAACCTGAGCTTGTTTGCACAAGCCCATTCCCTTTAGGGATGGGTCGTTGACGTGAGGCTGGAAGGTAAAAGCCATTAGTAGAGTATATCCTTTCTTTACTAAATAGCCTTTTACCGTCTAGCGACTATCCTTTGCTGGTTACTGTTGTCTGCAGGGTGCAGCCTTTCATGCAACTTCACATGCAGGATCAAGTTATTATCCTCTCTTATATCAAGCAGTAATTATTAATATTATATGGCAAAATATATTAATTTATATTATTTCAAATTCAGAGGGATATAATGATATGTAAGTTCTACCACGAGTGCGAGTACGCCAGCAGTGCTGCCTTCACGTGTACTGCCGGAGGAGGAGGGGACTACTGTGGCCATTACAGGATACTGGCTGGCACGTATAAGGAATGCAACGCATCTCAGGGTGATCCACGATTACCCGGCCATTCAAGAGAAATAATGGCTTAGCGAAGCTGAAACTGCCCGAAGCCAGTCCGGCGGGCTGCCCCGGTATTTATGCTCTTTTGATTAGTACTTGTACCTCTTACAAGCATTTCTGCCAAAACATCTTTAGAAATCTTTCCCATGGTCCTAATCTGCACTGATGAATGCAGATTATACTCTCTCAATGGGTATTTAAGTTGCCAGCCCAATTTTCAAATGAATAGGACATTTTCAGTGAGGGATGTTTGTGGAAGAAAATAGGATCTCGTATCATAAGTCAGTGCGCACAGCGTACAAGAGAATAAAAGAAGACGGCATGACAAATATCTGGGACCGGTATGAGGCTCAGGGAATGGGCGGAAACCCTGACAGGAGATGCAGCTTCTGCCAGGGCGGGATGCGCTGTGACCTCTGCTCCAACGGCCCCTGCCGCGCCGATGCGGCAAAGGACAAGAGAGGGGTATGCGGGATAACGGCTGATGGTATGGCGATGCGCATGATGCTTCTGCGTAATGTCATGGGAGCTTCCACTTACCAGTATCATACGACACAAACCATCAAAACTCTAAGGGCCACTGCTAAGGGCGAGACCCCTTTTAAGATAGTCGAAGAAGAAAAGCTGAGAAGCTTTGCGGGCAGGCTTGGGATTGACAGTTCCGGCCCGGCAAATGATGTTGCTTTAAAACTATGCGATTTTGTGGAAGCGGATCTTAACAGGGAATACGGGCATCCTAGCAGGATAGTTGAACTGCTTGCCCCGCAAGAGCGCCAGCAATTGTGGAGAAAGCTTGGTATCTTTCCAGGTGGCATCCACACCGAGATATTAAGGGCCACAAGCTCCTGTCTGACGAACGTGGACGGGAATTACGTTAGCCTGGCCTTAAAGGCAATGAAACTTGGAATAGCCATGGCATACCAGAGCCAGATAGTCAACGAATACTGTCAGGACATGATCTTCGGGATACCCAGGCCGCATAATATGCGTGTGGACCTGGGGGTGCTGGATCCTGATTATGTCAACGTACTGCCCAACGGCCATGAACCTTTCCTGGGATTTGCCATGGTGCAGCTTGCAAGACAGGCAGAGTGGCAGGAAAAGGCAAAAGGAGTGGGTGCAAAGGGTCTCAGGATCATTGCAAATATAGAAACCGGACAGGAAATGATCCAGAGATGGGATATGGATGATGTGCTCTATGGTTTCACCGGGAACTGGATAATGCAGGAAGCCGTTATGGCAAGCGGTTGTGTGGATGTATTTGTGTCTGATATGAACTGTTCCATGCCTATAGATCCCCTGTATGCGGAAAAGTACAGGTTCAAGCTCATTCCGGTAAGCGACCTGATATCCTTTGAGGGGGTCACGGACCGTGTTGAGTACGTACCCGAAAAAGCAAGTGAACAGGCGGCACAGCTGCTTCAGATTGGAATCGATAATTTCAAGGAGCGAAGGTCAACCGTAGTGCCGATAACAGGACAGCCGCTCACTGAAGCTGTCGTGGGATTTTCAACGGAGAGCATACTGGATGCGCTTGGCGGGAAGCTTGACCCGCTTCTGGATGCCATCAAGGCGGGAACACTGCGCGGGGTAGCGGGTCTTGTATCCTGCACCACTTTGCGGGATAATGGACAGGATAACCATAGCATAGCCATCGCAAAGGAACTTATCAAACGGGATGTGCTTGTGCTCTCCATGGGATGCGGCAACGGTGCCATGCAGGTGGGAGGACTTTGCAGCCCTGAAGCCAAAGAGCTTGCAGGTCCGGGGCTTCGGTCCGTCTGCGAGGCTCTGGGAGTTCCGCCTGTACTGAGCTACGGGACATGTACCGATACCGGAAGACTGGCAGACTTGCTTGCCGCGGTTTCTGCGGGCCTTGGCGGGGTTGCGATCCCTGACCTGCCAGTGGTGGCGACAGCACCTGAGTATATGGAGCAGAAGGCTACTATAGATGCTGTCTTTGCCCTGGCCCTGGGACTCCACACGCACGTGAACCCGGTCCCGACGGTCACAGGTGGTCCTGACCTTGTGAAGCTGCTCACCCATGATTGCAAAGACATAACAGGAGGTCTCCTCAACGTAGAAACAGACAGTGTGAAAGCTGTTGACATGATGATGGAACACATCGAGGACAAGCGCAGTGCATTGGGCATTTGAAAGTCATTTGCCGGGTAGTATCCTATTAGTCTTTATTCGTCTGCTCGGGCAATGACCCTGAAACTGCTGTCCTTCTTTTTTTGACCTGTACAAAGCCTGTACTTTGGTCATGGAATACTGAAATTCATATTCCAGAGAAAGCAAGAGTAAGTGACCATTAATGAAACTCAACGAGCTTCATATCATTTTTCCTGTTTTGATGTGAGGAGAGCTTAGCAGGTGGCTGGTATAGCTCTTTGTTTTCCGCTTCATGCAAAGCAGCGGGATACCTGGAGTGTCGCAAGCTCTTTATCTCATCCTTCTAACCCTGCTCTTAAATAGTATCATCTATTATTATTTTAATAATTAAGGTCAACGGGTCAAAAGATGAAAGTAACATAAGGAGTTCATGCTATGGAGAAGAAACAAAGACTGACACGCAGCAGGGATGACCGTATGCTTGCCGGGGTGGCGGGTGGTGTCGGGAAATATTTCGATACAGATCCGACACTTGTCAGGCTTATCTTTGTCATTGCTGCTTTTGCAACTGACGGGCTCATGATATGGATATACATACTCATGGTAATAATAGTCCCTGAGGAAGAGAAAAAGAAAAAGGCACTCCGGGTGGATCCCGAAGATAATGGAGCGGTCCCCGAAGAGGAAGAGGTTGTCGTGATAGGTGAGCAGTCATCAGGGGAAGTGGAACCGAAAAAAGATACAGTTGATCCGGCAGTCTGGCTTGGAATCGGACTTATTCTGCTGGGTGCTTTCTTTCTGCTTTCCAGGCTGGGCCTGTTCTGGTGGTTCAACTGGGGGATCATGTGGCCTTTGCTTATCGTGCTTGTCGGCATATGGATAATACTTCGACGCCGCAGGTGAGCTTATGAAACACCGCAAAGGCATCATGGACGGCCTGGTGCTCATCGCAGCCGGACTCCTGCTCCTGGCCGGTAATTTCAATATGCTGCCCACTGGATTCTGGTGGGCTATACTTGAAAAGTGGCCGGTGATATTTATCCTGGCAGGTCTGGATGTGATGGCAAGCTATGTTAAATCGGACCTTGCAGCCTGGCTTTTGTTCGCCTGTGAGGTACTGGTCCTGGTGGCGGTCATATGGATAGCGTGGACTTATCCTTTTGCACAGGCTCCTGAGTTCCTGCAGTATTTCCCGTTCATGGATGTCCTGGAGAGTCTGGCGGAAGGCTTTGGGATCACATGGTCGGGAAGCTGATGGGCCTGAGCTACATCTCGCCATTGACCGTTGACGTTAGGCTGAAATGCCGGTTTCCGGGAGCGGTTACCCGACAAAATAGTCCATAATGATGGACAATGCATATATCAGCAAGCTGGCGTGGAACAGGGGGAGAGCCTTCTGTCCGGCTTCAGGGCTTTTTCCGTTAAGAATGAGGAAATTTGCGGCAACAAGCATTGTCAAGGCCAGTGTGAACCCATAGGACGCCATGGTTCCAAGTCTTGCCATGAACTGCGTTGCTATAAGGGCATGGATGATGGTGAAGCCCAGTATCCAGTATGCTGTGCCCTTAAGTCCGTATAGCACGGTCACAGACTTCATCTTCCTTGCTCTGTCGTTCACTATGTCTGCAAGATCGTTAACCCCCAGATGTGCCAGGGCCCAGGGATACAGGAAAATGAAATACAGGAGTGCAGTGCTGTCCGGGCTGCCATAGCAGAGATATCCTGCAACAGGGAAGAGAGCCAGGTCTGTTCTGCCTGCCAGCTGAGCAATGGGATACTTTTGATCCCTTTTCTTTACCTGATAGAAATATTCTGCACAGTAGGAGTATCCCATCAGCACCAGCACATAAAGAGAATTGGGATATGGAAGTGTCAGTATCAACAAAGTTGTAAGTGTGACCAGCAGGAAGAATAGCAGAAGAGCATTTTTCTGGTCTATCTGTCCGGATGGGATCGGCCTGCTCCCAAAAGGCCTCCAATACCTTGTAAGCCTGTTAAACTCTACATCAAGCTTGTCTTTTTTCCTGTCTACATAATCATTGAGCACAAGGCCGGCCTCAAATCCCATAAGCCCGATGAGTGCAGCTTTAATGGTCAACTGCCATGAAAACCCTCCCATTTCCTCAAAGGCGAGCATCAGTCCGGAACAGAATAGGAGTGGCCAGACAAAAAAGAAGTGTGCTCTTGTAAGGTCAATATATGCTTTTAGGACACTTTTTCCGGGCACCATATAAGACAGCACACTCCTGGTAAATTTAAATAGAAGATTATGTGGTTCTAGTGATTATTATAATTTGTTGGTACGCTGGCTTGCAGAAATGCTCATGGAATGCATATCTCGACAAAGTCAGCCACACAGAGTACACAGGGTTTACAGAGAACCTCTCGTACCTTATTCTTAAGCTGTTAACTCTCTGTGTTCTTTGTAAACTCAGTGATTGACGTTTTCCCCTGAACTCTTCTAACCTTGCACACATTGAAGTAGTATAAATACCATGTATATACACATGGCCACAGAAATGGAAAAAAGAGTTTCAGAGAAGCAAAACAGGATGTATGAGAACCGAATGAATAGCATTTGTCTGGTCTCTTCTCTGTCTTCTGATGAAATAATGATTCAGCATCTGCCAGCGGATAAAAGTTCGCAATGGTATAATGAGAACTGCATCGGGACCAACGAGATTCCTAAGAGTACTGTAGCAGGAAATCCGGGGGGAACACTATTTTACACCAGCAACGGAAAAATTATGAGGTCCGAATCGTCTGTGCAAGGGGCACTTAAACTTACATTTAAGAAGTAATCTGAATAGTTCACTCAAAAATAAACTTTTTGTATTTTCAGTAGCAAGTAATGCTCGGGGAATCGCATATACGTCTTGAAGCAGGCTTTCCAGCTGATTACTTCGTGAAAATGGTCATTTCCAGTTTATGCGGTTGTGCTGTCCTGGTTTGTGCGCTCCAGGGGAGTTCGGGGCTTCAAGTTTTTTAAGAACATTATTTTTGTAAGCCTGTATCGCATCTGCGACAGAACCTTCAATGAAGGGTAGAACATCTATATTCTTTGATGTGAGCATTGAAAAGGCTTTAGCTCCAACACTCCCTGTGATGAGTGCATCTATATTCTTGTCTATGATAAGATTAGCTGCCTGGACGCCTGCACCACTGGAAGCAGAAGTTGTTGTGTTCCTGACACTATCCAATTCCATAGAATCAGTATCTACAATGACAAAGTAGAAGCACCTTCCAAAATGGGGATCCACTGGTGAATCCAGACTGGCCGATAAGGCTGTTACGCATATCTTCATTTAGAATTCTCCATTTCGCATGTTTCTATTGGCGTATATTAAGATTAATCTATCCTCTCAAATCTCCATAATATTACTCATGTGAGAGGAAATATAAAAAGATATTTCAAAACCACTATATCCCTTGGCACAAGAATAAATCCTCGCTATAAAGAAGCCGCCTTCGGGCAGCTCCGGTCACACCGCTGAAAGTCAAGAACCGGGCGCTTGCAAAGCCACATATTCAAAGTATATTTATAGTAAGATGCAAATCCCTTATTGTGATCGACTGATGAGTATTGAAATAGGCAGAGGATACGAGATCCTTCCTGATGACAGCATTCTATTCAATATATGGATCACCAACAATACAGATTTTGTCATTAACGACTTAGAGGTTACACTTGGTCATAATGAATCGCTGTTGAAATTACAAGGCGACAGGGTACAGAAACTTGACAGTATTCCACCTGCCGTTGCTCGTGTTGTGAAATTCGTCCTCAAACCTCTTGCTTGTGTTCATAAGGAACTGATTGAAGCTAATATCACTTACCGTGACCATCGTTGGGAGAAGAATGTTCTCACAATGGAACCCAGGGATGTACATTGCATATTTCCTTTCGTATGTCCAATACCAATATCAATGGGTGAGTTCCTTGACCTTTCTTCCGGGAGTCGTTCTTCAGAAGCCGGTCTGAACTTTGAAGGCGTATATGTTGACCAGGTTCTTTTATTTCTTTTACAGACGTGCGCCAATTGTATGTACAAGGTAGGAGAGCATGCTGTGGATTGCGGCAGAATAGTGTACCTCTCAGGCGGATTCTCAGGTGAGGAATCTTATTACCTGCTGACCGTTCTTATAAGAAAGAAAGATGCTCTTACTCAGGTAATTCTGAAGGCTGTTTCATCAAGAACCACCGGGACACAGGATTTCCTCGATGAGGTAGTTTCCAGGTTCCAGCACCTCGTGGGTACTGCAAGCTCGTTAAAGGATGCAGGTGTCATCAAAAACAATCATTTCATCAGTACCATAAACTCTGCTGTGAAACAAAGCAGCTCACCAGCAGAGCAGGGTCCCCCCTCTTTGAGTTTTCATGATGGTGCCATGCCGGGTAACAATGCCGAGTCCTTGGCTGTTATGGTGAATACAGCTGATAATGTTGCCTGGCACGCTGATGAGAATGAAGACGATCTATGGAAAAAGGAAGAAGAGCGTCAGAGGCGCAAGCATGAGGAACTGGAGCGGTTGAAGAAAAGGGATGAGCAACGGAAAGCACTTGAGACACGAAGGTTGAGAGAATGGGCGGCAGCCGAAAAGGCTGAGAAGAACACTGCTCCCTCCGGAAAGTACAGGATGAAGTATAGCTCGGTTGCCTTGATCTTAATAGCAGCTTTTATCGTTTTTTCGATCATCAATGATGTTCCACTTAGGGAGCTGGTCATTCCGGATATCCTTGATCATTATAATGTAAGCCCATTTCCATCACAGGAGAGAGCAGTAGAAACATTGGTCATGAACTTTTTGAATGCTGTCAATGAAGGCGACCCTGGTTCAGCTTTTGCTATGTATCAGGGTAGTGATTTCCTTGCGCCTGCAACTATCACTATGTTCTTCAAGAACAAAGACATCCAGGCAGGAGGCATCAAGGAGATAAATATTATTTCATCAGAGATGTCTGATAACCTTGCACTCGTAAAAACCGAATGCTTGGTTGCCAGCCTCGATATCTCCGGGAGGGAAAAGAATTCATTTACTATTCCCATCTACTTCCGGCTACAGAGATCCGAGGTCGGCTGGATAATCATTCGTGTGTCTTTTCTGCATCTGGGTATGTGGGAAGGCAAGCAGTCGACCCAGGAAGTGTCATCCAACCTGATGGTCAAGAACATCGAAGGAGTGCGCGCAAAAAATGCTTATGGTGATACTTCTGCTACTATTGATATGCTCAAGCTCTCGGTAGGTCTTAACGTTGGCAGTTCTCCTGTCGATGTGAATCAGGTAGTTATATCAATAACTGACGGTACAATAGCACATAATCTGGTATATGCAGGTAACGAGAAGACATATAACAGGATGGCTTGTTTTAGTGATTCAGACGCCGCTGTCAATTTGAAAGCATTACTGACTACTCCTGCAGCTCCAACTAAATATTATACTGTAGATAAGATACGTGATGAGGACGGTTCCTTCTCACAGGCCAATCCTGTGATGAATACTGGTGACCTTATCGTGGTGTATCTTGCAACGACATCATCAACTGCTGCAGGACGCTCTCACATGGGGGCTCTTGATACTTCTGGAACGATTGTGTCCTCGCAACTGAACCTTGTCCCAAGGACAACAGTGAACATTGTGCTGACACCTGAATCAGGTGCATCAACTGTTGCTGAATTCGTTACACCCTCCTCATACGGTGTTAAAGAAACTGTACAGATGTATCCTTGATGAATCCCTGACGGTGTTCATCCTATGGACAATATCAAGTAGATGTTTTTCTTTTTACTGATAGTATTACTCTGAAATCACAGGAAACTATAGGAAAGATCATCAATGGACATGGAAGAGATACATGAGATGGGACGGCAGCTGAAAGATATCCTTAAACTGGAAACATCTCCTGTCGCAGTGACCTTTATCAGGCCCGACGAGGAAATACCAGATACCATTCCGAGGATCAAGGGTGAATTGCGGCATTGTGAGATGGTGGACCGCGCCAGAAAAAATAAGGAGCCATTCTATGCTCTTTTGGCGGACCAGGAATGCAATATCGGAGCGTCCTCACTAGGGATGGGTGGCAGGTGCAGCGAGATCTCTTCGGGTGAGTTCTATTATTCATTTGGCTGCTTCAGTTCCCTTGAGGCGGCAAAGAGTGCCATCGACGAGATGCCCTTGATGCCTGCCGGATCAGTTAAGGCTGTTGTGTACTCTGCCCTTGAGAAGGCGCCCCTTGTTCCGGATGTGGTGGTCATCGTGGCAGGTCCTGATAAGATGATGAAGCTTTCCCAGGCGGTGCTTTATCGCTTTGGCGGAAGGCTCCATGCGAGCTTTGCCGCCCTGCAGAGCATGTGCGTGGAGAGCGTGGCCCAGCCATACCTGCAGGAGAAGGTGAATGTGAGCCTTGGCTGCACCGGAAGCCGTGTCCTGGGCGGGCTTGCAAAAGGAGAGATAGCCATGGGCATTCCGTTCGCGCAGATGGCGGATGTGGTCGAATCTTCCAGAAAGATGTTCAGGGTATGAGGTCATTTTACCTCAACAACTGTAAGTTACAAACCTCTCCCATCTGAAAAATCTGTCAGATAATTCAATTCCGGGCAAAATAGAAAAAAGAATGCATGTAAAGCCTTTAAAAGATAAGTACCAGAAATGCCAGCCCCTTTCGGGGCTGGTAGTTCACATCCCTTAAGTCATTGATGGTGGTAATATCACCTGGTCTATGACATGAATTACACCATTGCTAGCTTCAATGTCTGTCTGTATCACAGTGGCATTGTTTACCATAACATTTCCGTCAGCTACAAGGATAGCGATTTCTTCGCCCTGTACTGTCGTCAGTGATTCCATTTCAATAACATCGCTAGCCATATATTCTCCGGCTACAACGTGATATGTGAGTACAGCTCTCAGTGCTTCTTCATCTGCCAGCAGTGCATCAAGAGTTCCCTCAGGCAATGCTGCAAATGCTTCGTCTGTTGGTGCAAACACAGTAAAGGGCCCTTCACTGCTTAAGGTCTCGACAAGTCCTGCTGCTTGAACAGCCTGCACCAAGGTGTTGAATGAACCTGCACTTACAGCAACATCTACAATATTCATCTCTTCAGTTTCATTAGCATCAGTTTCGTCAACATCTGTTCCATTAACATCTGTCTCATCAACATCTGTTTCCGGAGGCTGTTCTGTACAGCCCGCTAGAAGTATAGCTGTTGTTACAATTAACAACATTAATATTTTTATCATTTTCATTTCTACCTCTCCACATGTTTTTGTTTAATTTTCGTAGGTAATTTAGTTTAGCACGCTTACATATATAAGTTACTCCCTAACTAATTATAATATATATCTCTATATATTGGTATATTTATTGAAAAATTTATTTAAAATTTAAATGTATTCAATTGAGGCTTATTAATGATCTTTTATTTCTCATCTCAAATTAATTTAAGTGGATGCATGTGATTATCAGAAACTACAGGTCTTTATAGCTTATTGTTTTTGCCAGAAAACAAATGCTTCCTCAACATTATCGAAAATGTCATAAGGAACACAGAAAAAGTGTATGGATACGAGGTTTGTATCTTCTTACCCAACATCCTTACCAAACACCATCTATTTGGAATAATTTTTGGAAAAACGACAAGGTCATTTATAATATTTGCCAGTGCACTCTTTGATGGTCACCTCTATTATGGCTGTTCCCCTGACCATATTGTCGGGCAATGCTGCTCCCTTGAGAGAAGGGGTATATTTCTCCACGACCCTGTCCAGAACAGCCTCTTTTAGACTGTGATCATCAATTAGCGCTGCTGTTCCAATAATGACAACGCTTTCATACTCCGTGTTGACATCACAAGGTGCCTCATCGAGTATAAGGCCCTTCATATCATGGGCCTCAAAGCATACTTTCTCGTTTGCCAATATATTGCTGATCTTCTGTCCATGTGGCAGCCCGTGAATGTAAATTCTGCCATCATGGTAAATGAAATGCACTGGAACAGCATACGGGTATCCACTTTTATCGATCGTTGCAAGATTGCCTACAGTTGCCCTTTCTAAGAGCCCTGTTATTTGCTCTTCTTCTAGCTGATGCTCCTTCATCCGATTTTGCATGACCACTCCTCCACCTGTCAGAGAGTATCCTCACGTTTTTCTGATATTGCATTATATGTCCATGTATCATATTTGATATTTTGCCCGTGTCAACGACCACCAGCTAAAGTCGCAGACAAGTGTTTCTGCTTTTCAGTTACCTGAGCATTGCTTGCAGGGGCGATACCTGCTAGAATGCTTGCGATATTTATGCATTGAACAAAACCAATAAAGAGTGAGAGAGATTTAAGTTTCTTTTTTGGGTTTAAATGAGTGATTGCAGCTACAATAACCGGTAATGGATACCCAACCACTTCAAATATTTTAATTGTCTAAATATGATTAACATGCTAAAAAAATGGAATACGTATATATGCTATTAAATACCATGTTTATTGGGCTTAAATGCCAATAAGGGGTTATAAAATGAAATATAAAAACACTCTATTGTTTTTAGTATGTTTCGCAGTCATTTTTTCTTTGACAGCCTCTGCTAGTGCAAACACGCAAACCACTGTCGTGGATATAATAGTTGAAAGTCCAGATCATAACACCCTTGAAGCCGCAGTGCTTGCTGCTGGTCTTCAAGGTGCTCTTGCAGGAGAAGGACCTTTCACAGTATTTGCTCCAACCGATGCAGCTTTTGAAGCACTTCCCGCGGGCACACTTGATGCTTTGCTCGGAGATCCTCAAGGAGATCTGACCAACATATTGCTTTACCATGTGTTAAGCGGCAGAGTAAATTCAACTGACCTTTCAGATGGAATGACTGCCACTACACTATTGGGCAAGGATGTTCTGGTGACAATAATTGGAGATGATGTGTTCATCAACAATGCTAAGGTCACTGTTGCTGACATCCAGGCTGATAATGGTGTAGTGCATGTGATCGATGCTGTACTGATACCGCCAGCTACTGTTGTGGACATCATCGTCAACAGTCCAAGGCATAACACCCTTGAAGCCGCAGTGCTTGCTGCTGGTCTAGAAGGTGCTCTTGCGGGAGAGGGACCTTTCACAGTATTCGCTCCAACAGACGATGCCTTTGCAGCACTTCCCACGGGCACACTTGATGCCTTGCTGGAGGATCCTTCAGGGGATCTGACCAACATATTGCTTTACCATGTGCTAAGCGGCAGAGTAAATTCAACAGATCTTTCAGATGGCATGACTGCCACCACATTATTGGGCAAGAACATTCTGGTTACAATAAACGAAGATGGTGTGTTCATCAACAATGCTAAGGTCACTGTTGCTGACATCCAGGCTGACAATGGTGTAGTGCATGTGATCGATGCTGTACTGATCCCACCAAACGTTAAGGCTGACATCATCGCTCTCAAATCAGATGTAGCTTCCGAGAACCTGAAAAGACCGATCGACAGGGCACTCCAGGCAACGCTGGATGCAGCACTTAGATCAGTTTCTAGGGAAAATGAGAATGCTGCTGCCAATCAGTTAAATGCTTTCATCAACCAGGTAAAAGCTCAAAATGGAAAAGCCATTGATCCGGTCCATGCGGATGAATGGATTGCATCAGCACAGAGTATAATCGATTCTTTAAAGAAGTAGACGCCGGAGCACCCCTCCGGCTGACTTTTTATGCTTTTTCTCAATATCTGTGGATAATTATACCTTCATCATGTCGTTTAATTCCAGACCTATTAACATGGATCTGATGGAATTGAGCATAGATGCCATGTTAAGTAATTTATTTTAGAAGCAAAATTATTATATACAGGTATTTACATGAATAATAATGTAAAACACTTCAACAGGAGGTGAGAATGTGGGTATGTTCAAAACCATTGATCTAGTAGCATTAGCTCTATTGATTGTCGGTGGTCTCAACTGGGGTCTTGTAGGGGCATTCGGCTTTGACCTTGTAGCGGCGATCTTTGGTGAAATGTCTTTGTTGTCGAGAATAGTATATATTGTAGTAGGTCTTTCAGCAGTCTATATGATATACTTTGCTGCCACTAAGAAGTGATTAAGGTAGCAAATAGGTTGTTGCTAAGAAAAGTCGGGTAGTTCATAATCATTTAATTTTTTTGATTATGTGATATCCTTCAACATTCATACAATCTATTATATAGTCTTCAGTTCTGTATATAATCAGGGCAGAGTGCAGAAAGCGAGTTTCGTGCTCTGTTTGCAGGAAATATGATCAGGAGGAGTAAAATGTTATTCTTTAGTACAAGCACGTGGGAACCCGAGAACAGTGAAAAGATCATTGAACACTTTAAGAAACTGAGGCCACCATCGGGAGTCAGCATCAAGAACCAATGGGTGGATATCTCCGGTGGAAGGTATTTCATGCTCTACGAAACCGAAGATGCCAAAGCATTTGCTGAATTCAACCTGCCATGGTCTGATATTTGCTATATAGAGACCAGTGTAGTGATGGAATCCACAGAGTTCATTAAGCTCATGAGCTCAAAGGGAGTCTAATCTCTTTTTTTTAATAGAAGTTCAGCTCTTTCTCCCAATGTTTCATCCCGCTTATGACATATCTATCTCCACAACATTCTGGAACTTGCTTGCAACTATATAGCTTTTGACCTTCATTCTCATCAGGGCGGATGACGGAGAGAGCAGGAAATCATGGAGATACGGGTGTTTTTCCAGATATAGATCTTTAAGTTCATCTGTTTTCTCAGCCTCCATGACTTTCCCGGTCGCATTAACAGCCATAGCATCATTGAAATCACTCTCGTTATTGGATCTGTTATCGATCATCATGGATGCTTTCTGGGAAGTTATGAGGTAACAATATTTCCTGGTAGCTACAGGGGTTACAAAAAATATATATTTAAGATCGTCAGTGGTCACAAATCCCACAAGGTTCGTATAAGGCTCTTCCTCATGAAAACTTGCAAGTACTGCAAGTTTTTGCTCTTTGAGCAGAGACTTCAGACTTTCCATTAAATGCTTCTCTGACATTTCTGAACCCTCACTTAAATTTCTTTTCACATTTGTCCTTGCATATTTATTTCCTGGAAGACCTGCGCGGCCCTGTCGATTTCCCAGCTTTGTGCAGCCCTTTAGGACTATAAAGCTTTGAGAATTTGCTTTTCCTTCCTTTCTTCGTACCCTTTTTCAATAAAGAGTTGAAGAGCCATAAGACCACGTAAGCTACAATGAACATCACTGCAACTATTAAGAACCAGGCAACTCCATCGGGCATATCCATATTTCTTCCTTCTTTTTCCTAATTGTATCGGCTGGCTATTGTATTGGCTGACTATTATATATAATCCTACTCTCTTTTCAAAGCACCGCTGCTCGGTCTGACCGGGAATTTATATGGTAAAGCATATATTCTCCTTAAGAATATATGCTATGTCTTGATCACGTCTGCGTTTTTTGCTGAATGCAACAAGAAAAAGAACACTGTTGTCTCTTTTGAACGCCGGGGGCAGGTTGAAGATTATGAACATCTCAGATATATCGGAACAATTGATGAATGATGCAAGAATTATACTTGTGCCTGTGTTTTTCATCATGCTCGCAGAACTTTTGTTACTTGTAGGTCAGCATTATCTTTCTATCTGGATGCACGTTGGCATTATCCTGTGCTTGCCATTGGCCTCCGTTTATTTCCATAACAGGGAACTTACAATGGTCTTTCAGGCCCTGATGCTTTTATCACTTCTAAGGCTTGTGAATATATCGATGCCTGTTTTCTTTGAAACGACATTATATATATTCATCTTCATCTATGCTCCACTAATTATCCCCATATATATCGTTCTCAATGCACAGGATTTTCAATTTTCATTTCGAATAAGTGATGAAATGAAGAAAGATCGCGTAAAATATTCCTTTATTGCAGTCATTGTAGCTCTTGCAATTGCACAAGGAGAATACGCTATTATTAAAGCTGGTTACCTCATACCGGATCTTTCATTCATGAGCCTGCTACAATTATCGATAGTTATGATCATTTTTGTAGGACTTATTGAAGAGATCATATTCCGATATATCCTGCAAACAAGACTGCAACAAACGCTTGGTATCTGGCCGGCACTATTGATAGCAAGTGCACTTTTTGGTGTCATGCACTCTGGCTATGGTACAATATATGAAGTTCTCATGACAACAATTGCAGGTCTTGTGATAGGATACATATATATCAGGACCAGAAGTCTGTATCTGATCACTATGATCCATGGCCTCACAAACGTGTTCCTGTTTGGCATCATTCCTCATATTGGTCCCGGCCTTGGTTTCTTTTGAGAAATCGGAGTAGGTTCACAGAAAAGATATATTGGATAGTCAGACTTGAAGCAGATGTGTCAGTCTGAAGCTTGATATATTTTACTCTAAAACAGCAGCTTAAATCTTAAGCGTCAAGTAGGGAAACCTCTTGACTTCATGCATAAATGATATCTGCAACCTTAAACACAACTATTGCTACAAAAGCAACAAGCAATGGACCAATTCCCATATTGAGGGAATGGCTTAGGTCCCTGTTCCACTTTTCAGATGCAGAAAGTATCTCCTTTCCTGAGAGCAATGCGATAAGGGCTATCACTGCCAGCACACCATACTCTGGTAATCCTGTGCCCGTGGTCATTGATATTGCCCCGGCTGCAGAAGACACTGCACTCGTTGAGGTTATTGTACTGGTTAGCATCCTTAATCCTACTTATCTATCTTTATTACAATTCTCCTAATCAATCATAGTACTTAAATCTATTGAATTTGATTTGCCCTGAAAAAAGTTTAGGTATGAACTGCTACCGAGCTAAAGACTCCTTGGTTTTCTGTCTTACTCTTTGATCAGTTATTGTACTTTAATTTTATCTCCAGAGTAGTGTTGCATTTTAACCCAAGTTTGACAGTTTTCACTCCTTGA
>NZ_JAUXNK010000070.1 GCF_030682845.1 Methanolobus sp.
TTATCACTATATAGTGATAACAAGAATGACACAACAAGGTGGAGAAGAACAGGACGATACCCGTGCGTACATCATGGACCATCTGGGTATTCCTGGGGGTGCAGGATTCATTGGATCAGGAACTTACCTGAACGATTTGCCTTTCAGTCCCGATATGATACTGGAAGAAGGAGACATGCTCTATGTCATCGAAATAAAGTCCAGAGTAACGTTTGACGTGATATCGCGGCTGAATCTCTTCCGTGAGCTATGGCAACGGGAGAAAGGGGGTGGAAAACAAGTTGCACTTGTAGTTGCTGCGAAATACATCCCGAAGATGGAAGAAGAGCTAATGGAAAAACTGGGCATAACCACAATAAAGCTTCCCCGGTCATTTATCTCTGAAAGCAGGGAACAGTACACATCTGCCGGACACAGGATAACATCCGAGAAATCCTGGAAAGTAGTATCCCGTCTGCTGAAGGAGAAAAAGACATCAATAAGGCAACTCTCTCTAATGGAAAACGTATCCTACGGCTGGGCGCACAAGACCGTCCGGGCACTCATGCAGCAGAACATCATCAGTTCGGATAATAGTCATGTCAGCATCTCCGATGTCAACAAGCTCCTGAATGGCATTGCCTGGGAACGTCCGTTCTCCAATCTCATGATCGATAAGATACGAGTCTATTTTAAAGAATCCACAACAGCCGCAAAAGAGGTAACATCAGCCTTTGAAAACCAGAACGACATACCCTTCGGCTTCACATCCTATAATGCCGCATCACTATACACAGGTTATGGGGTGCGTCATGATGCCGTATATCTCTACATGCAGGAAGAACACCTCGGTTACTTCAGGGAACTGTTCGCGTCCGATTCTGATAAGGGAGTCCTGGCATGCATATACCGTATTGACAGGGACGTTTTCCGGGATGTCCGTGAAAAGGAAGGTATCAGGATAGTATCTCCTTCCCAGACACTGCTCGACCTGGCAGGAATGGGCTACTCTGCAATGGATATGACAAAGCAGTTGGTGTCGGTCTATGCCACAATATGAACCCACACAAAGGATAATTGCTCTTCTCTGGAAGAATTAAATGAGATTATCCGGCATCTCCATGAAAAAAATGATGATATCAAAAACCCAAATACCGTGCTCATCGGTGGCTGGGCAGTCGATTCCTATAACCCGTGGTTTGGGTCTATCGATATCGACCTTATCACAAGCAGCAGGATACGCAAGAGCATAATGTACTATCTGAGAGAAAATAGGGACTTTAAGCCCTACAGACTTCCCGGCATATCCACAAGTGTCCAGAAAATGACCGACGCTGGACCGGTGATCATCGACTTTGCTACCTGGCAGAAACCCTTTCCCTTTGAAGGAATTGATGACATCTCTCTGGATTTTCGCATCATTGAAGGAAAGACTGAAATGAGAACAATCCGTGGCGGTATTGAGATAGCCGTTCCAAACCGGGAAACATTGATCATCCTGAAACTGAAAGCTATATGGGACCGGCAGTACAGGATCGAGAATGAACTAAGCGATGACCCTCTGTGGGAAAGTGGAAAACTTGTAAAGGACAGGGCGGATGTCCTTGCACTACTCGATCCCGGTCACGGTGGCAGAGAACTGGATATATATGTGTTTGGTGAGCTGCTAAAAAAGTATCCTTTCCTTGAACGATCCTTGCGCACCGCATATGAAACAAATGAAGGACTCGAAAAATATGGCAGATTTTCGCAAAATACTGCCGAAGCTACAATAAAGCAACTATTGTCTTTGGTTCAATGAAATCGTGAAATTACAGAGTGCCAGTTGAGCGAGGTTCGCTACTCCGGTAACAGTTCCCTTGTGGAAAAGTACTGGTACGACGGAAACGACAGGCGAGTCAAAAAGCAGAACTCTGCCGGGGAATTCACCTACTACGTCAACCAGTTCTACGAGATGGAGAACGGCACAGCAACCAGCTACTTCTTCCGCGACGACGGACGCATAGCCAGGCAGACAGCCGAAGGCATGGAATGGTATCTCTCGGATCACCTGAGCAGCACTACTTTGCTTGTTAATGAAAGCGGGCTTGAAGTCGAAAGCACTGAGCATTACCCATACGGCCAAGTGCAGTCAGGTGATCTTGAAAATATGTTTTTTGCAGCCATGGCAGCTACAGAACCGGCCTCACAGAAGACCGGTCGTTTCATCCATGCCAAGCATTATGTTCATGTTCTGTATAGCTGCACCCGAGGCGCCTTTCCAGAGATTGTCCAGGCGGGAGAGCACCTGTATCTGCTCCTCGTTACCGTAAATGTAAAGGTCCAGATAGTTGGTATCGTTGCTTCCCTGCACATCAAAGGCATTATCCACCAGGTCCTTTGTCTCATCAACCGCATGAATGCGGATGAAGATAGAGTTGCCATAATACTTCTGATAGAGCTCATGCAGGCCCTGCTTCGTCTGGGGTTTTTCCAGATCCTTCATGGACAGGGGCAATGTGACCGCCAGTCCCCTTGGGTAATTGGAAACCACAGGCATGAAGATGGGTTTGACGTTCAGGCCGGAGTGGACCATGATCTCAGGCACATGCTTGTGGTTCAATCCCAACGCATACTGCCTTGGTGCTTTGTAGGCTCGCTCTTTCGTGGTCTCATAGGTTTCGATCATCTTTTTCCCGCCACCGGTATATCCGGTGATGGAGAACAGCGGGACAGCTGTTTCCCGGGAAATGATACCTTCCTCCAGAAGTGGATACAGGGCAACGATAGACGCCGTTGCATGGCAGCCGGGGTTGGAAACCCTGCTCGCTCCAGCCACCTTATCCCTGTGCGCCGCAGAGAGCTCGGGTAATCCATAAGCCCATGCATCGTTCACACGGTTAGCGGTGGATGCGTCAATGATCTTTGTGTCCGGGTTTGTGATCAGACCCACTGCCTCTGAGACCGCTTCGTCCGGCAGGCACAGGAACACCAGGTCTGCCTCATTGAGCAACTTTTTCCTTAGTTCTTTGTCGTGGCGCTTCTCATAGGGGATCTCCATGATCTCAACTTCCGGATGATCCGCCAGACGCTCGTTCACCAGCAGGCCTGTAGTCCCGTGCTGGCCGTCCACATATATCTTGTACATTGTCTTCCTCAACAGATCAGGTCGTATAATCGGCGTTGATCCTGACATAATCGTAGGTCAGGTCACAGCCCCAGGCGGTTGCGCTCTCGTGTCCCATGCCAAGGTCGGTTATGATGAAAACCTCGTCCTGGGACATGATGGATTTCAGCTGGGCCAGCGTGGCCTCGTCGTTGCGTACAACCTTACCGCTCTTCACAAGTTCCACGACCTCGGTGCCGGCTGAGAATGACAGGGAGATCTTCGTCTGGTCCATATTGGCACCGGAATAGCCGGCTGCAACCACGATACGACCCCAGTTGGGATCCTTTCCGAAGATTGCGGATTTCACCAGCGGGGAGCGAACTATTGATTTTGCAACCAGGCGGGCATCCTCCACTGTGGCTGCACCGGTTACTTTTGATTCGATAAGCTTGGTAGCGCCTTCTCCATCGACGGCGATCATCTTGGCAAGTTCGGTAAGCACAAGGTTAAGGCCGGACTGGAAATCTGCGACCTCGGGACTGATACCTGAGCTTCCCGTAGCTGTGAGCAGCGCCATGTCATTACAACTGGTGTCACCATCCACAACCACCATGTTGAAGCTCTTGTCCACGGCTGTTGTGAGAGCTGACTGCAGTTCCTTTGACGGGATCTGTGCATCGGTGTAGATAAAGGCAAGCATGGTGCCCATGTTGGGCTCGATCATCCCTGAGCCCTTGGCAATACCTGCGATACGGATACCGGATTCCATCTCAATGGCTATCTCCTTGGGAACAGTGTCAGTGGTCATGATCGCACGTGCTGCCCTCATGCTGGCTGCTGCATCCTCGCCCATGGAGTCCAGCGCTTCCTGGAGATGGGCACTGATCCAGTCGGTATCGAGTTTGCGTCCCACGACACCAGTTGAGGACACGCCTATAAGCTCCTCGTCAACTCCCAGCCGGTGTGCCAGCAGGGAAGCCATGGTCCTTGCATCAGCCATGCCCTGCTCGCCTGTGAAAGCATTGGCGTTGCCGCTGTTCACGATTACACCTGAGAGCCTGCCGGTCTTTGCCAGGCGCTCCCGTGTAAGCATTAAAGGAGCTGCAATGACCTTGTTCCTTGTAAATGCTCCGGCAGCGTTTCCTTCTGCCTTTATGACCGCAATTCCCATCTTTCCGGGTTTGATGCCGCCGGCACGTACGCCCTTTACCGCACATATACCGCCTTCAATGAAGTTCATATGATCCCTCTTATAATTTGCCAAGTCCGCGGATAATATCACCGCGGGTAACGATACCGACCATCAGGCTGCCTTCCATGACCGGAAGCCTGTTTATCTTATGTTTTGTGATGAGCGCGGAAGCCTTCTCTATGGAATCTTCCGGAGAGACCGTGTGTACTTTCTTGTTCATGATCTCTTCCACTGGCTTTGAGCCCACGTCGTCGAGCATACGTTTTGTTTCTTCCCAGTTGATCAGTTCCCTGATAGGCACCTCGAATACCTCGAACGGGCTGGGGAGCCAGAGTCCACCACGATCCGGGATCTCAAGCAACTTGAGAAGGTCACCTTCGGACACAATGCCAACGACCTTGCCTTCCTCCACAACAGGAAGCCCGCTTATGTTGTTCTGCTTGAGCAGCCGTGCAACATCCCCGATAGTATCCTCAGGGCTGCATACAACGACATCCGGATTCATCACATCTTTAACTTTCATGGATATACCTATTGCTTAATTCTATTTCAGCATTGCCAGCCTGTGCTTAAAGAACTGCTGTCATAAGACTCTCGTGGGATAACATCCCGACTCACAATAACCTTTATCTTCCTTTCTGGAACTTTATTCCTAAGTTCCACAATGCATGCCTTTTTGAATGAATCAGGTTTCAACCTGCAATCTGCATGGAGGTTCGATAAACTTCAGCTCCCGCGCAAGTATCCCGAAGAGCCGATGATTCCTGCATTTATGAGGATGTCACTGCAAGTTTATTATGAGCTGTTGAGGAAATCATGTTTCGACTACCCATAATAAGGGAAAAGTAGTATTTTGATTGATCAAAGATTGGAGATTGCTGAAGACCACCTGTGTCAACTGGTGGATTCTGAATAGCTGATACATTGATCAGAGAAGTTGCAAACAACGCATTCGTCTTTCTGCAACTCCTGATCTTTTGTAGATTTCAGTGTTCAAACCACTTATGTCTGAATTTCTTATCCAATGTAGTATGTAACCTGTACTGACATTGAAACGGTAGACTCGCCAGGCTGAATTGGAGTAGAACCTGCTGCAGAGTCCTTTGCTTCTTCCGGCATTGCGTAGTACATTCTGGGGACGCCATTCTCACTTATAGATGATGTCTGCACACCAGTTATCTCAACACCAAGGCTTCCTGCAAGCATGTTAGCCTTTGATGCTGCATCAGCAACTGCTGCATTGACAAGCTCTTCACGAAGCTCTTTTTGCATATCATTTGAAACTGAGAAGGAAATACCTCCAATCTGGTTAGCTCCGGCTGCTGTGGATCTGTCAATGATGTCGCTCAGCTTATCGAGCATTGTGGTTGTGACCTGCACGTTATTGGAAGCTGAATAAGCTACAATTGTCGGCCTACCATCATAGTTGTACACGGGATACACGGAAACATAGGAAGTCTGGATCTCCTTTTCCGGCAACCCGAGGGCCTTGAGCTCTGCGACCACGGCACTCATCAGGGCCGCATTCTCATCAGCAGCTCCCTTTGCAGTTGAATTCTGGACCAGGACGCCAATGCTCAATGTTGCGGTATCAGGCACAACTTTTTGTTCAGCGTACCCGTTCATGGAAATAGTATTTGCTATATCTTTTTCAGATGCGTTCTGTGAAACAGCGTACATCGCTGCTGACATCAGCACCAGAACAATTGAAAGTGCAATGATAACATAATAAGATTTACTTTCTTGTGACATTTTCACATTCTCCTTGTCAATGCTTTGTTAATTGACAAATATAGCCAATTATGGCAAATCATAGAAGGACCTGCACATATTAAAGAATTGTCTAAACTTCAACTACGTTTGCAGTTATGAAAGTAACAAGATACTGAAGGTAAATAATGCACAAATTAAGACTTTGTAGAAATCCTCGATATTCAGGCGATAATCAAAATTAACAGTAATTCAAAAAGTACTGTCAGATAATGAATATAATTGGCAATTTTGACTTACAGCTAGTGTTTCCGATAGGTTTTCTACAGAGCCATGCTTTTAGATATTTAAATTCTAATACCAGGGTAAGCAAAACTGGGGTATTTAAATATTTTTTGAATGTATATTTCATTTGGATTGGCAGTTCCTAGCCTACATCCAGTTTCATTCGCTACAACAAAATATCCATCTTCTCTAGGAAATACTCCATTAACGTAAGCTTCATTGTTTACTGTGTAAACCTGAAATACAACGTTATTTTTACTGTCAATTACTTCAAAGGCTGCTTGATCAAAATTCTTATCCAAAGATCTCGATGTAACCTGCCAGTTATTATCGTTGATAACTGCAATGATATCCCCCTCAGCATCTCGTATAATTGTTGAAACCTTGAGATATCCATTGTCGATTCTCACATTTAAAGGAATAGCAAAGTCGTAAGCTGAACTAAAATCAACACCATCCGGCGTATTGACCGCTGCATTACTACCTAGATAAATATTAGGGTATACTAACTTTTCAACCTGCAAGAACCCAGAGTCTTTTTCATATTTTAAACGCTCAATCTCTTGATAATAACTGTGGATGCTCAGCGATGTAAATACAATTATAAGCAGAATGCTTATTAAAGAGATTTTTTTGTGATAATCGGGTTTAATAAGCCCAGCAACGTTTCCAAGTATTGCTATAAGGCTTGACAATATAATCAATATTACTACTTGATTTATTTCCATGTGATGGATGTTATTTCATATGTATATAAGTAAGGTGGTGTTCTTTCAACAGACCTTTTTTAAAATAAGTCGATGTTTTTGAGTTAGTATGTTTGTGTCAGAGCACTCGAATCTCAACGGATAATATTATTAGACTAGGAAAAAATCCGAAACTCACAAGTAAAGGAAAGACTTCCAACAGTAGATTAAAAATATCATTTTACTTATATGCAAACTCTGCTTTTTGATTGCACTGCAACAGTGAAGGAAGTTTTCTTCCTCTTATGCAGCATAATCTGTCTATCAAAAACAAACAGTCATCAATCTTGCAGACATTCTGTCAGCAATTGCAAAAATAGGATCCGATGGTCGGCTGAACCATCCTTTAATTGTCATTTGACTTAGATTACATAAAACCGAAAAACTGCGATACTTTCATTACCACATTTGCAACTGTGTATTTGACAGTATTGACAAAACCTACAGGTTCGATCACAATCTCTCCGTTGTCCTTTGCAGCAATGAACTCCTGCAGTGGGTTCTGCGAATTAATGATGGTTCTTACTGTAGCTTCATTTGCTCCTACAACCATCGTTGCATCGAATTCGGTATTTTCATCAACTTCTTCAAATGTAGTGATATACGCGTCTTCAGTGATTGCTTTAATGTATCTCTCTTCTCCGTCATCAGTAACAATTACCAGCTGGATGACCTCGTTCCCCAGGAGGGATTTCAGGTAAGAAGGTACATATTCGGCGTTCTGGTTATACTCGTTAACCTTATTTTCGAGATCATTGACAATATCAGCGCTTGCCACCGGAATAAAGACCGTTAGCAGCAACATTAATGTAACTAATATCTTTTTCATCCACTTCCTCCGTTTGAATTTCTTATTTCTAACTCCACGGCTCTGTGAAAATTATCAGAAGCAATACCAACTGAACAGGACAAAAGAGTATTTCAATGCCTTTCAATGGCATTTCAATAACTGTCTTCTTTTATCCTGATGCAAGTACAGACGTTTTTACAGGCAGATATGTATCCCTCAGGATACTTCGCATCGTAGATATGTTACCCTTATAGTTATAGTTTTTTGAATAATTTCTAAATATATACATATTCAGATAAAATAGTATAATTATATCTTGAACGACATGATTGATTATGAAAGCAGGCATAAATAAGTGTTTTAGTCGACAACTTCAAACACTCTAAACAAATGTAAAAAATGAAGAAAATAATCAACCAACCATCTACCTTGTAGATGGTCTGTCAAAGAAAATGTTCTTCCCCCTGACGCTCAGCGGCAGTGCCATAGCCACATCTGCATCCATCATCTCAAAATAACACGCGGCAGCTCCTGCACTGTACATTATCCTGTTATCGATGCACAGGTCCTTTGCCTTTGATGCTGCACAGCCGACTGCGATTCCCAGGTCGAGGTACTTGATCATGCAATGTGGACCGGAGAACTCCTTCTTCACTTTTTTGGTTTCAAGCATGCCCTTGCATGTCTCAAAGCCGCATGCTCCACAATCAAGACCTGATGCATCGGAGGATTTGAGGCCGATGAGGACAACAGCGTCAGAATCCCTGACGTTCTTAGCATCACGCAGCAGGAACTTCATTCCCTTGATAGCGCTCAGCTCTTCCATCTTATTTGCAAGCTCTTCACGTTCCTTGCCATCCAGAAGACAGGTTACAATGTCATCGATACCTTTTCCTTTTGGTGCTGTCCTTGCAGCTACAAGGATGGTCTTTGCAAGCGACTCAATGATTTCGATTTCGGGATTGAGTTTCATGGGAAAAGGAAGGCGACAATCCTATTTATTTAATAGTTCCCAGGATTTTCCTTGCAGCTTTCCCTATGCATTTTCCTTCACAGGTTTATGGGCTTTTGCCCCTGCTGTGCTTTCTTCTCGAAGTTGATGCCTTCATTCCCCAGGACTTTGCTGATAGAGCTTTCAATTATCTCTGCAAGCTTGTCCCGGGGCACAAGAGTCACAGCAGAAAGTAGCTTCAGGTGCTGTTCGTCATTCCCGGTCTCATCCAGTATTTCCACAAATGGTTCTCCATGCACCGATGTAAGATTTGCCTTGATGAGTCCTTCCCTGAACTTAAGGGTCATCTTCACATGGCCAATGAACTCGGGGTTGATCTCCTTCAGCCGTGATTTGATTTCCTCCAGAAGATGCACCAGCATGGAAGTGATCCTGTCTGAATGCAGGTTGTCAGCTTGCAGGGAGTACTCTCCTGAATAGCTGCCAACCCCTGACATTTCAATGGAGTTCAGGTCGGCCCCTGTATGTTCCGCCTCGCTCTCCCCTGCAAGCAGATCTATGAACATGCGGAACTTGTCATCCATTTTCTTTGCAGAAAACTCGATCACCAGTGCATCGGGATTAAGCTGCATGACGGTCCTGATTACCGAAGCCACGGTTTGCGCATCCACAAGGTCGATCTTGTTAATACATACGATTTCTGATTCCTTTATCTGGTTGGCTATGAATACCGGCACCTGGCTGATCTCCATGTTTATCCTGCTGGCATCCACCAGGGAAACTACTGGAGAGAAGGAAAGATCCTCAACATCCATAAGCTCGATGTGCTCCTTTATCTGCATGGGGAAAGCTATGCCAGTAGGCTCTATTATGACAATATCGGGATTATACTCCTCTACAAGTGTCTGCAGGGTATATTCCATACTGATACGCAGGGTACAGCAAATGCAGCCACTGGTAAGCTCTTTTGTGACCAGGCCGCTGCCTGATATGGTCTCACCGTCCACACCAACCTCACCGATCTCATTGACAATTATAGCTATCTTGTGGCCTTTCTCCACAAGGTGCCTGCCAAGACTTCGCAAAGTTGTCGTTTTCCCGCTTCCAAGGAAGCCACCTATGATCATCACTTTCATCTATGTCACCTGTCCAGTACAAAAAGAGAATTGCGGGAACATGTATATGGATTGTGGTTACATCTGCCTTGCGGTTTCACTCCAGAGGCAGCAGCACATGAAAAGTGCTTCCTTTCCCTTCCTCGCTCTCAACCCATATCTTCCCCTTATGATCCTCTACTATCATCTTGCAGATATACAGGCCAAGCCCTGTCCCGCCGTATCTTCTTTTGATGGAAGAATCAACCTGATAGAACCGCCCGAAGAGATTGGGAATCTTATCTGCGGGGATGCCAATACCCGAATCACGGACATATACATGAATCTTATCATTATCTACAAAGGCACCCACCTCTACCTTTCCTCCCGTGGGAGTGAACTTGATGGCATTGTCAAGCAGGTTTACTATTACATCGACAAGCTTATCCCGGTCTCCCCTGATAAGAGGCAGGTCTTCCCTCAGATTCTTTTCAAAAGTGATGTCCTTCTTTTCAGCCTGCAGTGCAAGATCCTGTATGGAATTATCGATAATGGAAGTTATTGGCACCATGGAGAAAGAATATGTGAGCTTGCCTGCCTGCGCCCTGCTGATGTAGAGAAGAGAATCCACCAGCTTACGGAGCCTTTCAGAATTGCGCATAACCGTATCCACTGCTTTTTTCTGCTGGTCGTTTACAGAGCCCAGGGTTCCGTCAGATATCAACTGGCTGTATCCCTGGATAGAAGTTAGAGGGGTCTTGAACTCGTGGCTCACATTTGACAGGAATTCATCTTTCATCCTGTCGAGGGACTTCAGTTCTTCGTTGGCAGCTGAGAGCTCAACATTGGCCTTGTATAGTTCACTGTTGACCTGGGCCAGCTCTCCTGCATATTTGCGCAGGGTCTCATCAATCTTCTTCTGCTCGATGATCTGCCACATGCCCTCCATGAGCAGGGTCAGTTGCCTGACATCAGCCTGGTCGTAAGGACCCATCTTGTTGCCTACACCCGCGACTCCGACCACTCTTTCGCCGTCAAGTATGGGAACGCTCATATACCGCTTCATCTTAATGTGGCCCGAAGGATAGCCCTTTTTATGTGGGTCAGGTGCCAGGTAATCATTTATTATGATAGGACGCTTCTGTCGGACAGCATCTCCCCAGAGCCCTGTGGACTCGAGCAGGTAATCAAACTTCTTTTCCTCAACATCGCAATCTATCATCACGTTCCTTGACCATGAATAAATAGTAAGGACATTTCCTTCCTCATTGAGGAACGCCAGATACCCCATCTTGCTCTGGGTGAGTCTTACAGCCTCTTCCTGGACAAAATTAGCTATTTCCTTGAGAGTTTTGTTCGTTATCCTGCTTAGCTGAAGAAGTGTCTCAAGTCTCGATTCATCCAACCGCAATGCTTCTTCGGCCTTCTTACGTCCGGAAATATCCTCAAAGATGCCGATACCTCCCAGAAATTTGCCAGCCTCGGAGATATTGGGACTGAAATGACCTTTGATAGATACTGTTATGCCACTTACTGCCGTATGATATTCCCCTTCAAAATGGCCTGTCTTTCTTGAGAGCACAGCATCGACGGCTTTTCTCATGTTCTCATCTCTTACTGTCGTGACCATGTTAAAGCCGATTATGTCCTCCTTTTTCTCAAGCCCGATGATCTCAAGGTACTTTTCATTGCAGTGAGTGATGATACCGTTCTCATCGAAATGGAATATCCCAAGAGGCGAGTTCTTAAATATCAGATGGTACTTCTTTTCGGCCTCAAGGGCAGCATCTTCTGCTTTTTTTCGGTCACTGACATCTATTAGTATGCCCTGGTAATAAGCAGGTCCACCTTTTTCATCCCTTAGCAGATATGATCTCTCAGTCACCCATCTGGCCTCTCCTGATCTGGTCAGCAGCCTGTATTCTTTTGCAAAATATACCCTTCCTTCAATCTCAAGCTGTGAAACATCCTTTCTGACCATATCACGATCATCAGGGTGAATAATGTCCTCAAAAACAAGACGTCCGGAGGTGAAATCTTCAGGCATGTAGCCAAATTGTGTGATGTTCTCTGAGATAAACTCTACCGGCCAGCTACTTTCCGCACTCCAGAGAACTGCGACTACAGGACTTTTTTTATAGATGTCTCCCAATTTCTCGATAGACCGGACCTTATCCCTGAGCAACTTATGACTGATGTTCTGCTCATAGACCTTACCGATCGTACCCATCATTCCGCCATAGATGCCATCCTCATCTATCAGGGGAAGCAGGACCCCACTGTGATAAATGAATTGCCCGTCCGGTTTGATGAAAGGGAACACATCATAGCTTTTAGATTGCAGGCTTTCTTTTGCAATCTCAAAAAGTTCGGCAAAACTCAGTTCTTCTCCATTCACCTGTCGCGGTATGAACTTGACCAGCTTCTTCCCCAGCACTTCATTTTTTGGAAGACCGGATATCGATTCCATGCCTTTGTTGAAATACACGATATTGTCTTTCCTGTCAACAGCCCATACACCAGTCCAGATATTTTCAAGCATGCCATCCTGAAAACTTTTTTCCTTCAGGAATGGCTTGCAGTATGACGAGCTCTGCAGCAGGGTCCACCTGTCTTTACGCAGGATTACAGTGCCATCATGCATTCCTATTATGTCGAGCAGCTCCTGACCGGTCCTTGCTTCCTTAAGAAAGGCAAAGAGGCCAACAATACGTTTCCCACGCATTATCTCCATGCCTTTGTTCTCAAATTCCACAAAGTTCTTCCATGCTTCGTCACCGGCTATTGTGAACTTATCACCAATCCTAAGCCCGTCATAACCTTCAAATAGTGCCGCATTGTACATCGATTCCCAGGAAGCGGGAACGCTCGGTGAAGCAGACTCCTTTCCAGCAAAATAACATTCATTGCAAGGCGTGATCATCAACTGGCCGCTTTCAAGATATTTCTCAACATCAATACCCCTTTGCTTGAGAAACTTCTGTCCTTCTTCCATAGATATCTGACCGGAAACAGCCCAAACACAAAGTTCATTGTTCTGCAGACCAGCTTCAAGGAACAATGCCATTACGCTCATGAACTCCTCCGTAGTATCATACAGAAAAGAGAAGGAACTCCCCTGAGGCAGATCGAGTACAAAATCAATATCTGAACTTATTGCAGCAACACCGATGCTATTACCCCGCAGATTATGGTACTATATTAACATTATTTGTCTCTTATATGTATTTAAGCATTTTAAATATTAGAATGAGGCACACTTTCACCCAGCTTGCATCAATATTATTAACCATCCCAACAATGTAGATTCTCTCAAAAACGGACGGATGAGATGATGGGATCAAAAAAACAAATTTACCTTGCAGGCCCTCTGTTTTCAAAGGCCGAGAGAGATTTTAATATATACTTAAAGGACAGGCTGGTGGAGAAGGGATTCAAGGTATTCCTGCCTCAGGTAGACGGAGAGGATAACCTTTCATCCAGAATGCATGAGAGACAGATGTGCATCTTTGAGAACGATATCAAAGGAATAAATGAATCAGACATTATCCTTGCTGTACTTGATGGCGGCAGCGATGTGGATTCAGGGACAGCATGGGAGATGGGATACGCTTATGCCAGAGGTAAGAAGGTCCTGGGACTAAAGACTGATTTCAGGACATTCGGAGAGGAGGGCATCGTCAACCTTATGATGGAAATGTCAGTGGAAGTGCTTGCAAGGGATGTAGAAGAGATCCTGAAAGTGCTTGAGGATTACAGATAACATTTTTTGCAATACCTTTCCTTTTAAATGCACTGCTTCCGGCTCTCTATTGTTAGTGACGGACTGCAAATGATGTTCGCTCCTGCCGGCAGGATACATTCTTAATAGTTGTCAGCATTATACTTTTGAAATAATAAAATAAAGGTAGCATGCTGAAAAGGTTCACCACCCTGTTTCCGTTATGGGCCATAATGCTCTCAGCTGTTGCACTCTTCTATCCGGAGTTATTCCTTCCCTACCGGAATACCATCCCCATGCTTCTGGGTGTTGTGATGTTTGCGATGGGTATGACCCTTTCAGTAAAAGATTTCATGCTGGTTCTAAAGAGGCCGAAGGTGATCCTCATCGGAACGGCAATGCAGTATACATTTATGCCCCTGGCAGGTTTTGCTCTTTCCGGACTCTTTGGTCTTTCTCCGGAACTTACGGCAGGCTTTGTATTACTTGGATGCTGCCCCGGCGGCACAGCCTCCAATGTGATCTGCTACCTTGCCAAGGGAGATGTCGCGCTTTCCATTATGCTGACATCCGTATCGACACTGATAGCCTTTGTAATGACCCCCCTGCTCACATGGCTGTACATCGGCCAGACGATAACTGTCGATATGTATGGCATGGTCGTCAGCATCCTGCAGATAGTGGTAGTACCGGTTGCCCTGGGAATCGGGCTTAATGCTATGCTGGGATCCCGCACAGAACGCATCCGGCCTGCTTTACCTGCACTTTCTGTGATTACGATAGTAGTCATAATAGCTATCATAATGGCATTGAACAAGGATACAGTCATGTCTGCAGGAATATTAGTGATGAGTGTGGTAGCGATGCATAACCTCATCGGACTTGCAAGCGGCTATGGATTCTCCCGGATGCTAGGGCTGAGTGAAATAGAATCAAGGACAATTGCCTTTGAGGTCGGGATGCAGAACTCGGGCCTGAGCGTTGCCCTTGCGATCAAGCATTTCTCAGCTGTAGCTGCCCTTCCGGGGGCGCTTTTCAGTATATGGCATAACATCTCCGGCTCTTTCCTTGCATCATATTGGAACGGAAAGAAGATATGACAGAATTAGAAAAGAATTGAAGGGATATTATTCCTTTAAGCAGGCCTTCTCCAGAATGTCTTTTTCCACTACTTCCCCATTAGGCTCTTTTTCCGTGAATATCTGGCCTTCGAAACAGTAAACTTCGGCACCTGTGACCCAGGCATCGGGAGACAGACCCGCCTTGAGACAGGTGTGACTCAGGAACTCCACCTCATCCATCTCATTCTCCGGTGCTACCTGAGGAAGAAGCAGGCCCTGCCTGTACCCGCTCTTGATGATCAGACCGTGCCTGCCTATCTTTATTGAGGACGGAAGGTCTTTGGGGGGGACATCCATACGCTCAGGCTGAGTGAGAACCGTAACCTCCACAGTGATGTTTGTCATCTCATCTATGCGCACCGGCGGGAACCTGGGATCCCTGAATCCGGCTGAAATGGCAGAATCCGTTATTGCATACTTCAGGGCCGAATCCGCATAAGGATGACCGATACACCCCCTCAGTTCACCTTTTTTAGTCAGGGTCACGAATACCCCTCTGGGCTCATCAAATATAGCGGGAAGCTGTATCTCCGATCCGTCGATCATCTCGCCGGTCCGCAAATAAGTCTCTATGGTGTCCCTCGCCAGCCCTACAGCCTTCTTACCTTCTTCTTCCGTAAGCAATATTACCTTCTCTTCCATTACAACCACTCCCATATAACTCTTTGAGCATTCTCATCCACGATGAAAATTATCGTATTCATCTATACATTTAGAATTAGTGACTCATGGGTTATGTCTGTAACGTGTAGCGGCTTTTCTTAATGCATCGATGCCCGGCAGGACAGTGCCTGCAAGATAATCTATACATGCGCCGCCACCCGTACTCAGGTGAGAGAATCGGTCCTCATACCCCAGATTCCTTATCTCGGCTGAAATATGTCCTCCGCCTGCAATTGAATATTCAGAGTGGACTGCTGCTTTGATGATTTCATGAGTGCCCAGTGCAAACGGATCGATCTCCGAAAGACCGGCAGGGCCATTGAGAACAACGGTCTTTGCGCTCCTTATTTCCTTGGAGTATGACACTATGGTCTCCAATCCGATATCATTGATCGGGAAGTTGTCCGATGGGAGCTCATCCACCTGAACCTCTATCCTCTTTCCGTTATCGTTCAGTGCAACGTCTATCGGGAGCCCGATCTTACCGTCGAACTTTTCAAGAAGCTCTTTTCCACGCTCGATCTGTTCAAGATAGCCCTGGGATTCTATGAAATCCATATTTGCCGGACCGATATCGACCCCTGATGCTGCCAGCATGACATTGGCAACCACGCCTGTAAGCAGCACCCTGTCAACACTGCCGTTGCTCAGGACATTATCGGTTACATTGAGGGAATCATCGACCTTCGCCCCTCCGAGCACGAAAATGCATGGACATTCCCCTCCCTTGATGCCCCTGTCAAGTGAACTTATCTCTTTTTCCATTAGCCTGCCGGCCCCGCTGGGAAGGACCTCCGTGAAGCCTGTAATAGATAACTGTGATCGGTGTGATACGGCAAAAGCATCATTAAGGAACAGGTCAAACAATGGTGCGAGCTTCCTTATCATATGCGTCTGAGAGTGCGCCTTTGCAGAGCGGTCCAGGCTTTCCTCGGAATAGAACCTGACGTTCTCAAGCAGTATCACATCCCCTTTCTTCATGGAAGATATGCGTGACCGGGCATGTGTGCCAAAGATGTCTTCTACGTATTCCACTTCTTTTCCAAGGTAACGTGACAGGCGTTCAGCATGTGGTTTCATCGTGGTAAAATCACTTTTCCCGGCCCTGCTCTGGTGTGCAAGCAACACAACCCTGGCATTCTCCAGGTCTTTCAGAGTAGGTATATGGCTCTTGATCCTCATGTCATCAAGGATATTATCCTCAGGGTCCATGGGCACATTGAGGTCCACCCTCACAAGGACTGTTTTCCCTTCCACGTCAAAATCATCGATAGTAAGATAATCTCTAGCAGTCAAACTTCCATCACCACAATTTAGTCGCCTCTATCTTTTCAGGCAATATAAGTCAATATACAGAGTCTATATACATTATACCTTTATGTGATATAAATTAGTTAACTATCACATTTTGCTGTAAATGAACCAATCCGGTTATATCTTTTTCGTATATGCAGCAGGTAAATACGACAAATCCAAAAACTAATATCCATTGACCTACAAATCCAGCATGGTGATCATATGAGGATTCTGGGAATTTCAGGAAGCCCTAAAGCGGGCGGAAATAACGACAAACTCATCGAAAAAGTATTAGATATTGCCTTAAAGAGAGGGTTTGATACTGAGACTGTGTTCATCTCCTCATCCTTGATAGCTCCTTGCACGGCCTGTGGCGCATGTGCAAAAGAAGGTGGAAAATGCCCAATCGATGACAGTATGCAAATAGTTTACGACAAGCTTGTCTCAGCAGACGGGATAATTGTGTCATCGCCGGTTTACTTTGGGACAATGACAGCCCAGTTGAAAGCACTTTGTGACAGGAGCGTTCTGCTCAGGAGGCAGGGTTTCCAGCTCAGCAATAAGGTCGGAGCTGCCATGGCTGTCGGCGGCTCAAGGAATGGGGGGCAGGAAAAGACCATTCAATCCATCCACGAGTGGATGCACATCCATGGCATGATAGTTATCGGAGATGGAGGGCATTTTGGCGGGATACTGCAAAAGCCTGCTCAGGACGATGAAGAAGGAATGAAGACAGCTGTTGATACTGTCAACAAGTTGTGTGATGTCCTTGGAATGATGAAATAGCCCTTGAAAATAGTGAATAACGGGAAGGAGAAAAAGACCCCCTTTCCAACTCACATTTTAATGCCTACGATCTCAGCTATAGCTTCTACATTGACGTTCTTTTCCAGCAGGGCCAGTATCCTGTCAAGCTTGACCTGCTGCTTGACATGAGCATGGCCGATCAGGTGTTCCATTCTTTCAATTGTACCCATGGTATCACCCCTGACCAGGATGACTGGGATGCCCACACCTTCGGCGCTTGCAAGCACAGCACCGCTTGGCTGCATGTTTCCTGTAAGTATCAGGCATTTGACCCTTGCTTCAATGGCAGCCATCTGTATATCTGCCCTGTCTCCTCCGGTAATCACAGCGCTGTCAGGTGTCCTGCGGAAATACTTGATAGCAGAACCGGCTTCCATGGCTCCTACAAGATAACTGTCCACAAGTTCTGCAAGCTTGTCAGAGCCTATAAGGATCTCTGCGTGGAGTCCCTCAACGATATCGGAGATGGGGATAGAACGAAGGATCTCATCCTGCGGGATAACGCCAAAAACACGGACGCCTTTCTTTTCCAGGAATGGCACAACAAGCTCTTTTACTCTTTCAAGCATACCTTGGGGTACTTCGTTAAGGATGACACCTGCAAGCATCCCTGGGTCCTGAATTATCCGCAGGTCACACAGTATGCGGTCAACCGCAAAGATGGAATCGAAACGGGTTACAAGAAGCATCTTTGTTCCAAGTTTGGAAGCAACCTCCGGGTCGGAGAGATTATACATCGCACCCCCGCCGATGCCTCCGGTGCCTTCGATAATTACAATGTCCTTTCCTTTTGAGATCTTTTCATAAGCCTCCAGCAGCTTGCTGTCCAGGTCTTTCTTTATCCCGGTGAGTGCGTCATTGGTCAGGCTGTCAGTTAGATATATTGGTGTAATGAACTCACTCGGGTCCTGCAGCCCAAGCAGTTGCTTTATACTCTCCGAATCCTCATCTGCAAGAGACCCATGCACATTTATCAGCAGATTCCCGACCGGTTTCATGTATCCGATAACATAGCCTTTGTTCTGGAAGATCTTACCCAGTCCCATGCATATGGAACTTTTGCCCGAATATTCCTCTGAAGAACTTATCAATATCGATGCCATTATTTTGCTCCCGACCTGTCCTTGTTAATGCTATATCTTGCTACTAGTTACTAATATTCTCACTTATTCTCACTTGTGTCGATGGTAAACCGTACATCCATTGCAACACAGCCTTTCCCTTCCTGCATCACCATCAGCGGATTGATCTCAAACTCCATTATCTCAGGGAAATCCATGCTAAGCTGTGATACTTTGATGAGCGCGTCTATTATCGAATCGATATCTGAAGGTTGTTCGCCCCTGACGCCTGCTATAAGCGGATATGTCTTGATGGAGGTTACCATATGCTTTGCATCATCGATGCTTATAGGTGCTACAGCGAACGAGACATCCCTGAGGAATTCCACATACGTACCCCCAAGCCCGAACATGAGAAGAGGTCCGAATTGCGGGTCCCGGTTCATTCCGATTATTACTTCCTTTCCCCCGCTGAGCATCTTCTGTATCTGGACACCCGATATCTGCGCATTATGCATATAGTGGCGCACATCCGACATCATGGTATTATAAGCGCGCTCCACATCATCCGCATGTTTCAGGTTGAGTCGGATACCTCCCACATCAGTCTTGTGAGAGATATCAGGAGATACGATCTTCATAACCACAGGGTAACCTATCTCTTCAGATATCCTCACGGCTTCCGGAAGGTTTTTCGCGATCCTGGAATCAACCACCGGAATGCCGTAGGCAGAAAGTATATTCATGGACTCAAGGCCAAGAGTCCTTGTTTTTGTTACACAGGCTTCCTTTATTACGGCACTTGCGATGCTTTTATCCACATTGACCACGCCGGGGGAAGAGTACTTCCTGTTCCTTATGGAATGATATTCGCATAATGCATACATACTGGCAACCGCTCTTTCCGAGGAAGGATAGTTGGGGATGCCGTTCTTGTGCAACACGTCCTCGCCTTCCTGAACACGGGTTCCACCCGCAAGATTACACAGCACGGGTTTTTCAGAGTTTCTTACGATGCCGACTATCTTTTCCGCAATCTCTCCCACAGCAGTCATTGCCTGCGGAGACACAAGGACGATCACCCCATTGACATTCTTGTCTGCAAGCACGATCTTAAGCGCATGCGCATAAACATCGGCGCTGGCATCGCCGAGTACGTCCACAGGGTCGTACAGGCCTGCAGCCGGTGGCAGGATCTCCCGGAGTTCTGCTATTGTGGCTTCTTCAAAGGAAGTGATTGTCAGCCCTGCGTTGGCGCATGCATCTGCTGTCAATATGCCAAGACCTCCTGCATTGGTAACGATAGCAATGTTCCTGCCGGATGGCAGGGGATAAGCTGAAAAGGCCCGGGATTTATCAAGCATCTCGGTCAGGGAGTCGGCACGCAGCACCCCGCTCTGCCTGAAAGCTGCATCATAGGCGGCGTCAGCGCCTGCAAGGGTACCTGTATGGGATGAAACCGCCCTTGAACCTACCGAGGTCCTGCCTGACTTGACAACTATCACTGGTTTGACCCGGGTCACCTGTCTTGCCACCCTGATGAACTCAGGTCCTTCCTTCACACCTTCCAGATATGCGGCTATTACAGCCGTGTCATCATCCTTATAGAAAAAATCAAGAAAATCGTTCTCATCAAGATCAGCCTTGTTTCCCAGACTCACGAATTTGGAAAAGCCGACACTGTTCTTCTCAGCCCAGTCAAGGGTCACGGTGCATATAGCTCCGGATTGCGACATCATTGCGATGTTGCCTCTGAGGGCCATGTTCGCAGCAAAGGAGGCATTAAGACCTGAGGCGGTATCAATTATACCCAGGCAGTTAGGCCCCACCATGTCTATCCCGTACTTCTCGCATAATGCAACGCATTCACGCTCCAGATGCGCACCCTCTATACCTGCTTCCTTGAAGCCTGCAGATATCACGACAACATTCTTCACACCTGCAAGAGCACATTGCTCGATGGCTTCAGGAACTAGCTTAGCCGGTATCACTATGACCGCAAGGTCTACATTTTTCTCTTTGGGGACATCCAGAATGGAAGGATATGCGCGAAGCCCCAGTATTTCCGTATCCTTGGGGTTAATAGGTATGATATCGATATTATCACTGGCAGCTATCAGGTTCTCAAGAACTGCCCTTCCCACTTTACCTTCATTCCTCGAAGCCCCTATAACGGCTACAGCATTCGGATTAAACATTCTGTCAAGCATATTGTTCCCTGGACTTTCCCTTCTCACTACTAAGCCTCAATGATACATAAAAATATGGGAAGAGATGATAGAAACCTCAAAATCAACACTTGCGACTTAGATACATGATGTGCTCACTTTTTAATATGTGTGCCACCATTTTCTCCCTGCTTGCCTTCATTCCCGGGGCGGGCCATGTACTTAAGACCAGTCAGACCTACTATCCCGGCAACGAGCAAGCTGACCAATAAAAGCGCTACACTCCTGTAAGTATTGTAGTACGGGATCGCATCCATGCCTCCTGAAGCAGCTGCAGTGTCCCCTATAGTGCTTACAGCCTGGTCTTTATCAAGCTTATACGGCTCATAGTCCACGCTTACAATGGCAAACACTGAGAAAACAGGGGTATATGCTGTGTAATACACATAAGTATCATCCTCCCCTGTCTTTTCGGTCACCAGGGGATTCCAGCCGTTTACATGGCCGTACAGAACAATAGACTCATGATCGATGTTATTTGAGAGGAGCCAATCCTTTTCAACCTTGAAATTCACCTTTGCATCATTTGTCATATACGGTGAGAACTGCGCATCCCCTACCCACACGTTAAAGTTCTTATATACAACTCCTGGAGGTGCCTCGCTGATGAGTGTCGATGTGTTCTTTAAGATCTCTACCACAGTCTTGACCTGTCCCCCACTTACTTCCGGTATGAAGCTTATGGATACGATATTGTTACCCTCAATCCCAAATTCAAAAATCGCCTCCTGTCCCTTAACAAGAGAGGCAAAAGAGTAATCCTTGAGTTCTATGTTATCGTGTGCTTCCGTTGAATCACGGAAATCCTTAAGGAAATTTGCATCTTCAGTCACTGCGGATGAAACATTTACAGAGACATTTGCTTCATTATCTTGAGTGATGGCTGGATTGATTGTCTGGCTAGTGTTTGAACTATCCGTTGAACTGTTGACTGAACTGGAACCGCTGCTGCTGTCATCCTTATTAGCGCTGTTGCTGATGCTGCCAGTGTCAGTGTTGTCACTATTCCCAGTAGTAATAGTAGTAATGGTATCAGGGATACTAGTAGTAGTTTGAGTACTGGAATCCCTTGTCGGACTATTGGTTGAACTGGAGGCGGTGTTGGCAGGATTATCCTCAACACTGTCATCACTGTCAGTATTGATATTATCTCTGGAATCCTTCCTATCGTCGCTGTCAACCTCACTATCTTTGTCGTTTTTTACGTTGTCCATAGGGTTTTCGTCATCACCCCCAGTTTGAGTATCTTTGTTTTCATTCTGATCAGTTGAAACAGAAGATGTGCCTTTTGTGTCATCGGAATTAGTATCATCTTTCTTGTCATTATCCCTGACACTCTGTTCAATCTCTTTCTCATTATTGTTCTTATCAGAAGAGTAAGTAGATACTGCATCCTCATCTTCAGATGAGGATTCGCTGGCATCGTAAGCATCTTCTTTATCGGGAGGAACATCAGGAATTATCTCGTCTTCATCCTGATTCCCACGCTGATCCTCAGCTGTATTATCATTCGTATTAGATTTGTCTTCGGTTTCCTCTTCTTGGTCAGAATAAGAGATATAATCTGGACTTTCAGACGTTTCCATTTCATAACTATCATCAGCTGAGGAATCGTCATCCTGGTCGTTATCAGAATCATCGTCATCAGCTGAGGAATCATCATCCCGGTCGTTATCAGAATCATCGTAATCGTCTGAGAAATCAGTATCGTCGTTATTGTCAGAATCCGCATTCGTTGATCCTGCAGACATCAAAATGATTAAAATGCATAGAATAAACAAAAGAACTCTCCCTGACTTCCAGTAACCAGACCGTCCAGTATTCGGTTCACTTAAAACCATAGATAAATCCCACCACCATCAATACAAACTTAGTTCCCCTCTGCAGCAATAAAAAGAAGAGAAACTTTCTTCAGGAAAGAAACTACTTGTTATAAAAAAGATGGTGCTCCAAGAGGTTGTACATATCTCTCGGTTTTAAAGCACCATCTTCCGAACTGACATATGTCTACCGTTTAAAGCGCCTGTATCGCTTTCCATCTGGGTTGCCAAGTTGCGCGATAGTTTTGCCGAGGGGATCCCTGTACTTGTAGCTCAAGACCCCCATAGCCGTAAGCCCTATGATGGCAAAATATGCAATACCGGAAGACTTTCTATCCTGTGTGGCAGAATTGAGATCTGTCGAGTCAGTAACATCATCTGGAGACATTGTACCATTTTCATCATCTTCTGATTGCAAAGCACCCTGTCCGCTATTAGTAGAAAGTTCCTGCAGTGCTTTTTCATCCATACTTGAGACGGAAAAAATGGAAAAAGCCGGGGTTTTGGCGAGATAATATATATAGGTCCCGTCTTCACCGATTTTTGTGGTAGGCAACTGGCTCCATGCCCCACCGGCGTATCGGAGTAATTTTATCGAAGCCGGGTCTACACTATTGCCTGCTATCCAGTCCTTTTTCACCTGGAAAGTGATACTTGCATCAGATATGCTGGCTGGCGAGAATTTCTCATCCCCCACCCATATGTTCACATTCCTGTAAACTATTCCCGGAGCAGCCTTGTTGACCAGAGTAGAGGTGCCCTTAAGTGTCTCTACTACAGTCTTGGTCTGTCCTCCGTTCAGGCGTGTAGTGAGAATGACCTTTGTGATGATACTATTATCCTTGGTGAAATTGTACACAGTCTCCGTATCCTTCATGACATACTTTATGGAATAATCCTTGAACTCTACGTTTTCGTACTTCTCACCACTGCTCATGGAACTGCCACCACCGCCACCACTACTACCCCCAGTGGGGCCTGGGATGGATGGCTCACTGACAGTCACAGCAATCGTCTGGTAATCGTTGAGCTCTCCATCACTCACCTTGAAGCTGACAGAATAAGTGCCTGTCTGTGAAGCAGAGGGCTTCCACTTGAATATCCTGGAAGAAGTGTTAAAAGTTGCTCCTGGTGGCAGCCCTGATGCAGAGAATATCAGCGGGTCACCATCCCCATCAGAAGCACTAACCGTGAACTCCAGCGTGCTGCCAACATTGACATCCTTGGGGCCTATAGTGTCAAATTTAGGTGGCATATTGGTATCATATACAACAATTGTGGCAGTTGTGCTTGAACTGAGTGAGCCGTCTGAAGCAGTGAATTCCACGTAATGGTCACCCGCATCGAAATAACCAGGAGTCCAGATAAAGGTATTTCCCCTGATGGTGCCAAATGACTTGTTCGTCTTGAATGTGAGGAAGTCGCCATCGGGGTCTGTTGCAGTGAGAGGGATTTTTAAGGTCTGTGTCTCGTTGGCAAATTTCACAGGAGGCGGTTGTATACTAGGAGGTCTGTTGACATTAGCAACTTCGATCATTGTAGTTTTATAGTCTCTGAGACGGGAACTACTATCAGAAACTCCAAATTCGAATGTATATCTACCTGCATCCTCGTAGGAAGGAGTCCACGTAAATCGGCCTGTTGCACTGTCAAGTGTTGCACCAGATAGATAATCACCAGAGTAAATCAATGGACTATTACCACTATTACTGGCAATAATCGTGAAAGATAGAGTTTCGCCTTCATTTACTTTTAGATCTGGTATTGATAACATTTCTGGAGGGGATGCCGGGGTGGAGGATGAATCGCCTACCGCAATTATGAGTCCTTTGGATTCAGAATATAGTGACCCATCATAAAGATTGAATATAAAATTTGCATTGTAATAAGTCGCCGTAGGAGTCCACCTGAACAGCCCTGTTGCAGTATTGAATTCAGACCCTGCAGGCAATGCGCTTACGTTATGATAAGTAAGAGCATCACCATCCGGGTCATAAGCTGCGAGTTGTATGGTAATCTCCTCATGTACCTTAACAGATACATCAGGGATAGAATAGAGTATTGGTGCCCTGTTAGTGTTAGTGACGGTCACTTTTGCGTTTTGAGTTACTTTTTTGTCTCCATCGCTCACAGTGAACTGGATGTTGTATTCACCTGCATCATCATAGGTAGGTTTCCATGAGAACTTGTTGCCTGATATCGTACCGAATGGCACGCTCTTAGTAAACACCAGCACATCATTATCCGGGTCAGATGCCGTAAGGGTTATTTCAAGAAGGGTATTCTCACTCACATTAAAGTCTTCAATTGATGTGAATTCGGGTGGGCGATTCACATTGTTTACTGTGATAGTGACATACTCAGAATCCTGGCTTGCCCCGTCAGAAACAACGAATTCAACCTGATAAATACCCGCCTGGTCGTAGCCTGGTATCCACTGGAAAACACCGGATGTGGCGTTAATGGTTGCGCTGCCTGGAAGATTTGGTGAGGAGAAGGCAAGAGTATTATTATCTTTATCAGATGCGGAGAGAGTGAAGGTGAGTAAACTGTTCTCATTTACAGATCTGGGACCAATGACTGCAAGGATGGGTTCCCTGTTAACGTTGATCACAGTAATTGTAATGTTTGAGTAGACAACAGAAGTTCCGTCAGTTGCTGAAAAACTTACAGGGTAAGTGCCTGCATCATCATAACCGGGAATCCACGAAAATATCTTTTTGCCGGCGTTCTGCTCGCTCCCATCGGTAAAAGAAGCTCCATCAGGCAGTCCTATGATCCCGTAAACAATACTGTCACCGTCAGGGTCGGTAGCAGATACCGTAAATGTGAGAAGCTGGCCTTCATAGATACTTTTATCCTGAAGCTGGAATGCAGGAGGACTTGCTCCTGCTATATTAGCAGATAATAACAATAATGAAATGATCAGGTAAAAAAGAATGTGATTCTTCAATCTTTTTTTATCATCAAGCAAGACATTTTGTAGAGAGCCAAGAGCCGGATAACCCACCATGTATGCTGTATCTCACACTACAGCAAGATAAATATTATTACAGATATTCTTTTAATTATAAAAATAATGGAGATAATTCATTAGAAAATATCCTGGCAGAACCGTTGTATTCTGCCAGATTTTCACCTAACTGATTCGATTTAAAGCCAAAAGTATATCTACCGTTTGATGCGCCTGTAACGTTTACCGTCTGAGTTGCCTATCCTGAAGAGCATCTCGTTTACTTGTTCCTTGTATCTGTAACCTGCAACACCAATCCCTCCCATACCCACCAGAACAAACAGGATGAAACTGGAAGATTTTCGTTCCTGACTCACTGGGACTGTTCCGGTGGCACCTTGCTCATCATCAACTGAAAGAGATGTGTTTTCATCCTCATTTGACTGTGACACATTCTGCTCTCCACCTGCCGGAGCAAAGGCACTTTCATCCACACCCGATATCGCAAATACTGAAAATCCGGGAGTGAAAGCGGTGTAATGAACAAAAGTTTCGTCCTCTCCTGCTATACTTGTTGGCAGATAACTCCATGTGTCCGAGTACCTGAGAAGTTTTATGGAAGCAGGATCTATGGAATTTTCTGCAAGCCAGGTCTTTTCAACCGTGAACTTAACCTTTGCTCCCTGTAGGTTACTATTTGAAAACTTATCGTCACCTACCCAGATATTCACGTTCCTATAAACAACCCCATGAGCTGCCTTATTAACCATTGTGGAAGTGCCCTTAAGCATCTCTATTATAGTTTTGGTCTCCCCCTCATTCCGGCGGGTCACCACGATGACGGAACTGATGCTGTTGTTCTCCATGCTGAAATTGAATACATTATCTACATCTCGGAGTACATATTTGATAGAAAAGTCCTTGAACTCTATGTTTTCATACTTCTCAGTGCTAGCCTGGAAGCCACCACCACCACCTCCACTGCTACTACTGCCGCTTCCTGATGAACTACCACCTGAGCTACCAGAGCCACCTGTAGTGTTGGTTGAAGAGTTGCTGGCTGCCGTAACCGTAATTGAAGCTGTCTTAGCATCACTGCTCATACCATCTGTCACTGTGAATACAGCCGAATGTGTCCCTAAATTGGATGCTGAAGGAATCCACTTGAAAAGCTGGGTCGAATTGTCAAATGTTGCTCCTGAAGGCAGTTGCGTTGCTGAGAATATAAGGGTACCATTTCCTCCCGAAGCACTCACGGTGAACTGCAGTGTGTTGTTTACTACAACCGTTTTAGGACTGATCGATAACATCTCAAGTGTGGCATTGGCCCCTGAATTTTCATTAATGACCGTGATAGCCACACTTCCTGCTGCACTCAGGGAGCCGTCTGAAACTGTGAACTCTATTTCATAGGTGCCTTCCTGACCAGCAGCCGGAGTCCACTCAAAGGTGCCTGAATTTGGATCAAGGCTCGCTCCCTGAGGCAGTTCGCCCCCATTAATATATGAGAGAGTATCTCCATCCGGATCATATGCAGCTAATGTGAAACTTAAATACTTACCAACCTCGACGGTATGGGGAGCCTGAGCCTGTATTGTGGGTGCATTGTTGGGCAAGGCAGTAACAATAATAGTGACATCCTCAGTAGCTGTTGAATTTCCATCTGTGGCATAGAATTGCAATTCATAGTCACCACTGTCCTCCGGAACCCAGCTAAAATCACCGGTTTCCGAATTAAAAGAGGCATCAGATGGAGAATTGATGACACCGTACTCTATAAGAGAGGGTTCGGGTCCTGTAGCAGAAACTGTGAACGCTACAGGACTGCCTGCCTGGACCGTCTGATCGGGGACTGTGTTTATTTCTAGGGAGCTGGCACCTGCAACTGCTGAGCCAAGGAAGAGCAAGCAGAATGCAAGTAGCCATGGAGCATTTTTTCTGAGCCTGTGATAACAGGGGAGTAATGATTTTTGATGACCTGGGATAGTGAAATCCATGGAATAACCCACCATAGACGCTCTATCTCGAGCTGCAGAGTAATAAAGATTAGTATTAATTTTCTTAAGAAAATAAAATCAGAAGGATAAATATCATATTGCTGAAAAGGGAATTACATTAAACGAATCAAGAGAAGAAAATGAAGGAAATTGAAAACAAGCAAGGCTTAAAAAGCCCTGCCTGGTTCGTATATATGTTCTGTAAAACTTTAGCTTCTTTTGAAGCGTCTGTAGCGTTTCCCATCGGGATTACCCAATTGTGTGCGGACCTGTGATAGCTGGTCCTTATATCTGTAGCCAAGTACTCCAAGGGCCGAGATGCCTGCAAGGATCAGTAGGAAGGTAAATGAACCGGAAGACTTCGCTTCAGGGGAAACGGCATTGCCTGCTTGCGGAGTCTGGCTGTCTTCTGTTGACATCTGTGCGCTTTCCCCACTCGGGGATGGTGATCCCTGTTGATTACTGCCTGAAATTACTTGTTGCTCCTCCTTGCCTATGCTTGAGATAGCAAAGGCCGAGAAGCCCGGCGTCTGGGTAATATAGTAGACATAGGTTTCATCCTCGCTAACCCTGCTGGTTGGCAATTGAGCCCAGGAACCGCTATTATACCTGAGCATACGGATGGATGCCGGATCTATACCATTCCCTGCTATCCAGGCTTTTTCGACCTTGAACATGATTCTCGCATCAGACAAAAGGTCAGGTGTTGTCTTCCCATCCCCAACCCAGATGTTGACATTCTTGTAAACTGTCCCTGGAGCTGCCTTATTGACCATAGTGGAAGTGCTCTTAAGCATCTCTATCACAGTCTTGGTCTGCCCCCCGTTCAGGCGGGCCGTAAAACCAATTCCAACAATGCTGTTACCTTCCTTAGTGAACTCAAACATCGTCTCAGTATCCCTTAGAACATACTTAATAGAGTAGTCCTTAAGCTCGATGTTCTCATACTTCTCACCGGTAGATTGTCCTCCACCGCCCCCGCCACCGCCTCCAGTTGTTGGAGTTGTTGCGGACTGCGCTTCAGAGACTGTAATGTTGTAAATATCTGCTATATTTGAACCGTCGTTGGATGTAGCCTTAACAGTTACTGTTCCTACAGCGGTTCCTGTCAGCAATCCTGTTTGAGTAATTGTAGCGGTTCCAGTCCCATTTATAATTGACCATGTTACAGTTTTGTCGATTGCATTTGTTGGAAGTACTGCTGCAGTCATTTGCAATGTTTTGCCATTCTCTACAGTAGTCACATAACCTGCTGCTGTCACGTTTATTGAAGATACTGTTACAGGTACGGCATTAACAGTAATTGTCTGGGTTGCAGTTTCTCCGCTTTCAGTGTGAGTGATAGTAACGGAAGTGTTAGTTGTTGTAAGAATTATACCATTTGCTGGAGCCACAACAATTCCTTTCGAATTGAAGTTCGCAAAAGCAACATCCTCGGTACTTGAATTTGATCTTGTCAGTGTTATTACCAAACCGTTCAGGTCAAGAGCATCGCCTTCAGTATATGTCACTTTTGAAGGCGCGGTCTTGATAGAAACATTGGTTATTGTTACAGGTACGGCATTCACATTGATTGCCTGGGTTGCAGTTTCTGCACTTGCATTATGAGTGATCAGTACTTGCGTAACTTCTGTTCCCAGCTCACTTCCCTGTACCGGGCTGACTTTGATTCCTTTTACTTCAAAATACGCAAACTCTACATGCTCTATGCTTGAATCAGACTTGGTCAATTCTACTACCAAGCCTGTTAGGTCAAGGGTTTCACCTTCGTTATAGCTTGTTTTGTTTGGAGCGGTATAGACTTCGATACCATTTACTATTACTGGTTTCACAGTTACTGTAACTTCTAAGACTCCTTCTGCACCAAAACCATCGTTAGCCTTAGCTTTAACAATCACTGTACCTACTTCTGTACCTGTCAATAGTCCACTTTGGGTGATGGTTGCATTTCCGGTTACAGCTTCTACCGACCAGGTCACACTTGCATCAGTCGCATCAACCGGGGATATTGCTGCACTCATCTGAAGATTCTTACCATTCTTTACTGTATTAGCAGATCCTTCTCCTGTGACAACTATTGAAGCTACATGTATTGTGGGGTCCTTCAAATCAACAATCACTGTAACTTCCTGTGCTGGCATTGTGAATGTATAGGATAGTCCTTCATACAGAACTTTGGTATCAATTACATTATTAGTTGCATCTTTAACTTTAATTGAGTTGAACTGCTTGCCGGATCCAATTTCACTGATAGTTATTGTTACGTTGGTCCCTTTTTCTGCTTCAGGTGCAGGATCAGTCGTTACAATTGCATTGCCTCCTGTAACTTCTGTTTGTATACCATATTTCACGGGAATGTCCAAAAGAGTTACATTTACAGTTACATTTTCTGCTGGCATGGTGAAAGTGTAGCTGACTCCGGGAGCTTCTTCCATTGTGGCTACTGGACCACTGTTGCCTGTGACGTTAACAAAAGCAAACTGTTTGCCAGTTTCAATGTTATCAATAGTTACTGTAACTATTTCATATTCCTCTGCACTTGGCTTATCAACAGTTACACTTGCTGTGCCGCCTACAACAGGCTCTACTATAACATTATACACAGGAACTGGAATATCTTCAAGCGTTACAGTCACTGTCACATTCTCAGCAGGCATTTGGAAGGTATAATTGGCCCCAGCAATCACTTCTGTTGAGAGTACTGAAACAACGTCACCGGCTACATTGATAGATGAAAATTGCTTACCAACTTCAATATCAGTGATCGTTACAATCACTGTTTCATTTACCGCCGCATTTGACTTATCAACAGTGACATTTGCTGTACCATCTATAGCATCAGCTATTGTTATATTATAACTAGTAGATTCTGTTGAGTTCCCACTTGAAGAGCCTCCCGCAGCGCTCAAAGTAACCGCAAGCACCAAAAGTGCAATGCAGAAGCTAATTTTGACAATACCCTGTATACTACTCATTCTAACGTTTTTTGCGAAGGGATGCATTCATACCACCCTTTATGACAATTTTTGCACTTCAGATTGACAACATCTGAAGTAAACTCCACTTATTTTGTTAAACATTACGTGCGGACATCCAGTGAACTCACTGATGACCCCGCATTTCTCCACTAACTACCAATATACAGTTCTATATTATAAAATTATTCAATATACAACTATTTATAAATCAATATTAATTAATAACGTATAATAAATATAGTAAGTTGCCTTGCAAAAACTATATCAAAACTATGCATTCTATGAGGAATAACTCGTCATTAAAATCCGGGCAGAGATGAACATTATTGGATAGAATAATAAAGGAAACAAAACGAAATATCCACCAATGGTTGCAAAATGAATCGGTGATATCCAATTCCCGGCATAGTAACCCTCAAGGACCTCAGGGACAAGGTCAAACAGGATGATCTGGACAGGAGCATCTGTGAGATATCAACAAAGGAACTGGAGGTTGCATATCCTGATGAAACACTCAACGCAGTGCTCAAGCGGCTGGCAGCAAAGGATATCGGCCGGCTTCCAGTGGTATCGAGGAAAGATAAGAGAAAGCTCCTTGGCATAATTACCCGAAGCGATATAGTCAAGCTCTATGACAAAAAAGTTCTTTATAAGATGCACCAGAAAACGGAAGAAGAGTAGTTGATCTCAGGCCTCTCCCGGATAGCCAAGGAGCCTGCCCAAAAAGTATCCGGGAGTGGTGTCATAGATAAGTACCCTGCAGGTAACCCCTGGTTCAAGGTTGCACTGCGGGATCACTACAGGCAAGTATGAGTCTGTACGTGCCATAGTACCCTGTTTTTTTGCTTCCTTGGACAGGAAGACATTACCTTCCCAACCTATCAGCTTATTCTTTGTGGCAAACTTGGTGCTCCTGCATATCCTGTGAAGTTCATTGGATCTCCTTGTAAGTATACGTGAGTCAGTATTGTGGAAATCCCAGGCTTTTGTACGGGGGCGTGGAGTGTACCTGGATATGTTTACCTTATCAGGCCTGAATTCCTCCACCCACTTCACACTTTTCTTGAAATCCTCTTCTGTCTCGCCTGGGAAACCTACTATTATATCAGTGAAAAGCGTCAGGTCATCAAACCTGCTCCTGAACTGCCTGATGACATGGTTCGCCTCCTCGATACTATGATAACGATTCATGTTCCGCAGCACACCGTCAGAAGCGGATTGCACGGGCAGATGCAGCAGCTTATAGACTTTCTCATTATCAAAGGCATCAAGCAGATCATAGAGTATGGGGAGTACTGAGAATGGGTTCATCATCCCGACCCTGACCCTGAACTGTCCGGGTATGGCGCATATCATGCGCAGCAACTCCGGGAGAAGGACATCCTTGCCAGTGTCACACCTGTCAGTACCGTACTGACCGTTGTCCTGGGAAGTGAGCCATATCTCACGGCAGCCTTCAGAAACTGCTCGCCTTATGTCTGCAATTATTTCCTCCGGTCCAAAAGACCTGAGCTTTCCCCGCGCCACACTAACGATACAGTAAGAGCAGGAGTAGTTGCAGCCCAGGGAGAGCTGGCAGATGTGGATGTTAGGATTATATCGGATTCTTGGTACACTCTGGAAGCCTTCAGGTTGATGCAAGAAAATCTGCATCCGCCCTTTTGCGCTTCCTTTCCCGGTCTTACCGAGAGAGTCAAGCAACTCACCTACCCTTGAAACCGAATTAATTCCGAGGATATGAGCTTGCGGATTTTGCTCCAGTATATCTTCAAGCTGGACCTCGGGCATACACCCGGTCACTATCACCTCTTTACCTGAGTCAGCTGCTTCCCTGATAATATGAAGGATCTTCTGCTCGGTAGCATACTTTACAGTGCAGGTATTGATAACAAGCACATCTGCATCGCTCAGAGGTACAAGAGCATGACCTTTGTCCCTGACAATTGCCCTCATGATCTCTGCGGATGCCTGGCTGGCGGAGCAACCGAATGTAGCGACGTGGACCTTCATTCAGACTATTACCGGAAACGCAGCACGTTGGCTTCTTTATCGTGTATGTATATCGTGTCTGTGAACTTGACCACACCGGAACTTCCCATTGTCAGACTGTGAGCCCTGGAATCACCTTCTCCAAAGAGGCTCACTCCATTCAGGACAGAGCCGGAGGTCACTCCTGTTGCTGCAAAAATGACATCTTTTCCAGGCACAAGCCGCTCGGTATCCAGTACATCATTGATGTTCTTTTCAGTGATGCCCATCTTCTCCAGCCGTGGCATTTTCTCGGCTTTCTCCTTTGCTATTGCCTCATCGGATTTGCCGTTAGCTACGGATGGAAGCACCAGGCGAGCCAGTATCTTACCACCCAGGCACTTTAATGCTGCTGCTGTCAGGACCGCTTCCCCGGAACCACCGGACCCGAGTACCATATGCACACCGGAGCCTCGTATCGCGGTTGCCACTCCGGGCATCAGGTCGCCGTCACTTACAAGATTCACACGAGCTCCGGCTTCACGTATCTCTTTTATCTTCTGCTCATGCCTTGTCCTCTCAAGGATGACAACAACCAGTTCATCAATGCTCCTGTCAAGCGCCTTAGCAACAATACGAAGGTTATGCAGCACAGGTGCGTCAAGATCGATCCGTTCATCAGGGTGCTCTTTCTCATATTTCACAACCTGCGGCCCCACGACTATTTTATCCATGTAGATGTCCGGACCGTGGAAAAGTCCGTCTCTTTCTGCCATAGCCATGACAGCTATGGCGCCGGGGATACCGTTGGCTGCAAGGTTGGTACCTTCAAGAGGGTCCACAGCGATGTCAACCTCAACACCTTCTTTCCATGTACCCACCTTTTCTCCGATGAATAGCATGGGAGCCTCATCCCGTTCTCCCTCACCGATCTTGATGATACCTTTCATGTCAAGACAGTTCAGCATTCTTCTCATGGCTTCTACTGACACCTGGTCGCAGAAGTCCTTCTCCCCGCGGCCTATCTGGTAAGAAGCTGCAATCGCTGCGGCCTCTGTCACATGAAGTAATCTGGGCAGCAGGTTGCTTTCAATAGGACCGGCGCCATTGATCATTTCTTCAGCGGTTTTCGGATGAGTTATAATATTTTCTATACAATCGTCTTTCATAGGATCATCTTCATTGTTTGGTAATTGTTATGATTAACAAGTGATTTGAGCAACAGTGTTCTTGATAACTATATTAGTGTTCCCGGTTTAAAAGTTAAACTACTTTAGTACATCAACAAGAGCAACCCTCTCTATTACCAGATCCGGTATCATTTCCTCTCCAGTTGCTTCTATCTCCTTTTCGGTTATATCGAACTGTGAGATTATGTTGTCCCGCTTTCGGGAGGAATAGCCTATGATATCCTTTTCGCTAATCACACTCCTCAGAGACTCCATTGACCTGTTCACTCCTCCGGCATCACCCACTATCACAAAAACAAGATCCATGTCCCCTTCATGCACTCCCATTGAGAATGCCTCCTCTATCTGTCTCTTCCCTGATGCATATCTCATTATCTCGATACCGGGATCCTTAGCTGCGTTGTAGTTCTCCTCAATTGCTCGCAAGGCCTTTCGCACAGCAAAACGGACATGCTTTTCCCCTGCTATTTTTCCAGCATCCATTGCCTGTATTACCGTGCTGTTCGCTGATGCGATAGAAGATATCTGGCCTAAGAATTCAGGCACTTTCCTGATATGAGTGCTGCCTCCGAGTATCTGGAACGACATAGGCTGAAATTGGATTCCTTTTGAATAAGTGTATCGGTGGAATTTGAAGAAAGGACAGGAAACCTTCAAAACCCTGCTCGATAAATATTTGCGTGTATTTTATTTAGGTTGGTACTTATTACAAATATAAACCTGCATGTATAGACAAAAAAGATAAGAGAAAGGTTGTCCTTTCAAAATCAAATACATAAGGTTAATATCTGCAGTTGATAACTAGGAAGGAAGATTCATTAAGGATTTATGTCCGGCGTGAGAAGGTGCGAACAATGGAACAGGATTATGATCCGCAGGGAATAGAAGTAAAATGGCAGAGCCGTTGGAATGAGAGCCGGATTTTCGAACCGGAGCCGGATGAGAGGGAGAAGTACTTCATAACAATCCCCTACCCTTACCTGAATGGCAACTTACACGCTGGACACACAAGGACATTCACAATAGGGGATGTGCTTGCAAGGCACAGAAGGATGCTGGGATACAATGTGCTATACCCCATGGGTTTCCACGTTACGGGAACTCCCATTGTGGGCCTTGCGGAGCTTATCGCAAACCGGGACCCTCAGACCATGGATGTGTATTCAAGACTTCATGGAATCCCGGAAGATATCCTGCATACACTTGACACTCCCGAGAAGATCGTGGACTACTTCAAGGTAGAAGCCGAGATAGCGATGCGGTCCATCGGGTATTCCATCGACTGGCGCAGGAAGTTCACAACCACTGACCCTACATACAAGAAATTCATTGAATGGCAGTTCAACCTGCTCCATGAAAAAGGGCTTATCGTCAAGGGTGCGCATCCGGTGAAATGGTGCCCCCATGACAAGAACCCTGTTGAAGACCACGACATCCTTCACGGCGAGGAAGCCACCATTGTGGATTTCACCCTGGTCAAGTTCGAGCACGACGGAATGATACTGCCATGTGCGACGCTGCGGCCTGAAACAATATTCGGTGTCACTAACCTCTGGGTCAACCCGGATATAGAGCATGTCAAGCTCAGGGTAAGTAAGGATGGGAAAGAAGAGTTATGGGTCGTTAGTAAGGAAGCTTACAACAAACTTACTTACACAGACAGGGATGTCGAACTTATAGGCAATGTGCCCTCTGAATCACTTATAGGTATCAAGGCGAGGAATCCCCTTACAGGGAAAGATGTCATCACGCTGCCGGCATCCTTCGTGAAGGGCGGCAATGGAAGCGGTATCGTAATGAGTGTGCCCGCCCATGCACCTTATGACTACCTGGCTCTCAGGGACCTCTACGACAAAGACCTGACAGTATATGGTATCAAAGAAAATCTAAGGGATATCGGACTCATATCGCTCATCGAGGTAAAGGATTTCGGAGAATATCCTGCAGTTGACGCAGTCACACAGCTGGGAGTCACGGATCAGAAGGACCCAAAAGCCGAAGAGGCGACCAAGCTGGTGTACCGCAGGGAGTTCCACGGAGGCGTACTGAAGGAAAATACAGGCAGGTATGCAGGTATTGCGGTCTCCAAGATCAAGGATGTGCTCACCAGGGACCTTCTTGAACAGGGTATAGGCGAAGTCTTTTATGAGTTCAGTGAGCCTGTGGTCTGCCGGTGCGGCACTCCCTGTGTTGTCAACATGGTAAAGGGACAGTGGTTCCTCAACTATTCAAGTCCCCAATGGAAGGACAAGGTATACAGATGCCTTGAGAAGATGGAGATAATCCCTGAAGAGATCAGGGTCGAATTCAATAATAAAGTAGATTGGCTCAAGGATAAGGCATGTGCCAGGAAGAAAGGGCTTGGAACAAAACTGCCTTTTGACAAGGAATGGCTCATAGAGTCACTGGGTGATTCGACCATCTATATGTCTTACTATATCACAAACAAGTTCTTTTCCCAGGGAATCAGCCCCAAGCAGCTCACACCAAAGCTTTTTGATTACGTACTCCTTGGCAAAGGCACTCTTCAGGAGACAGCCATCGATACCGGACTTAATGAGCAACTTATCGCCCGCATGAAATCAGACCTGGATTACTGGTACCCTGTGGACCTGCGCTCATCCGGAAAGGACCTAGTGCCAAATCACCTGCTTTTCTTCCTCTTCCACCATGTAGCCATCTTTGAAGAGGACAAATGGCCACGAGCACTTGCTGTGAACGGTTTTGTGTCCCTTGAAGGGCAGAAGATGAGCAAGTCCAAGGGCCCTATCCTTACCATGACGGAAGCTGTCACCACCTATGGTGCCGATATCACACGCATGTATATCCTTTCCAGCGCGGAACAGACACAGGATGCTGACTGGAGGAACGCAGGAGTAGAGAGCGCCAAGAAACAAGTTGAGAGATTCTATAAACTTGCGACGGAGATTATCGTATCCGGTGCAAGATCAGGGTCTGAAGGAGAACTTAAGCTCATAGATCGCTGGATGCTCAGCAGACTGCAGCAGTTCGTCAGGGAAACCAACAACAACATGACATCGATCAGAACAAGAGGCGCACTTCAGAGCGCATTCTTCCTGCTGTACAACGATGTCAAGTGGTACCAGAGGCGCGGCGGAAGTGCGGTGCTATACGATGTGCTTGATACATGGGTCCGGCTGATGGCACCTTTCACACCCCACATTTGCGAAGAGGTCTGGTCTGCAATGGGACATCAGGAAGGGGATTTCATATCACTTGCACCATATCCGATATTCTGTCCCAGATTCGTCGATCACGATGCTGAACTTGCCGAGGAACTGGTCTGCAACACCCTGTCGGATATAGAGGAGATCATTAAGGTCACTAAGATCACTCCAAAGAAAGTGGTGCTCTATGCATCCCCTGAGTGGAAGACAAAAGCATTCAAGCTCGCTATCGACATGCTCCGGGAAGAAGAACTCAACCCTGGTAAGCTTATCAAGACACTTATGGCAGAACCTGAGAACCGTGCCTACGGGAAGGAGATACCAAAGTACGTGCAAAAACTTGTTCCTGACATAACCAGTATGAAGACTGAAAGGTTTGAGATGCTGCATGAATTCAACCTTGACGAGAAAAACATACTACAGGAAAACTGCGATTGTCTGGCCCATGAACTGGGATGTCCAATTGAGGTTTATTCTGCGGACTCACCTGAGTTTGATCCGGAGAACAAGTCAAAGTTTGCAGCGCCTCTGAGGCCTGCAATATACCTTGAGCAGTAACATCGAAGGCACATTAGAGACTTATGTGCCTCTTCTTTTTTAAAAGGCCTGTTAAAAGGCACTCTAACAGGTGGTAAATAGATATATATTTAAAAAGCAGTTATAATAATTGATGCATATTATCTATGAAAGAAAAAACGCAGTGCCAGCATTTCAAAAGAAACAGATAATAGGCACCGCCTTTGATATTATCCTGATCATATCACTCCTTTTACTCCTAGCAGAGCCGGTCTTTGCAGAGCCACAAATTTCGACAGGCTCCAGCTGGGCGAATCTAATTGAAGAGGCATATCAGGAATCAGGACAACCTATATCCACAAATGCTTCTACATCAGGACTGTACACATGGGAAAGCCCTATGTGGCTTAAATTGTCTGTAGGAATAGGCGGAAGCCTTCTACTGTTAATGATAATACTGAGCTTTGTATTAAGAGATAAGATAGAGAAAAAGACCCTGGAGCTCAATTCAAAGAACAGGCAGCTTGAGATCGAGGTAAGAGAGAGAAAGATTGCGGAAGATAAGCTGAAGAACTATTCCGCGCAGCTCAAGAATTCCAATGAACTGAAAGATCTGTTTACCGATATCCTCAGGCATGATCTTATCAACCCTGCAACTGTGATCAAAGGTTATGTAGAATATCTGATCGAATACGAGAATGATACAAAAAAAATCACTGCACTAAAAGCCATAGAACGTAATAATCTAAAACTCATCCAGATGATCGAGAACGCTGCAAGTCTTGCAAAACTGGAGAACGTTGAAGAGCTGGAGTTTGAGGAAATGGATCTCAGAGCGATCCTTGAAGAGGTCGTTCAGGGACTTCAGCCAAAAGCGGACGATAAGGAGATGCATATAAGGTTCGACCCTCAGGGAAATTATCCTGCACAGGTAAACAGGATAGTAGAGGAAGTTTTTTCCAATCTGATAGCAAACAGCATTAAGTACTCTCCTCCTGCAAGCATGATCGGGATAGACTTGTGTGCCCTGAATGATAAGTACTGGAAGATATCAGTCGTAGATAACGGTTCCGGCATTTCGGAAGATGATAAAAAGTATATTTTTGACCGCTTCAAGCGTGCGGAAAAAACAAACATAAAAGGGACCGGACTTGGACTTGCAATTGCCAAGCGCATAATAGAACTGCATGATGGACAGATAGGAGTGGAAGACAATCCTTCCGGAACAGGATCCGTTTTCTGGGTCACCCTGCACAGGTAAAAATGTTGACAGGAATTCAGTAGATATTCTCTCTGCGGTCCTTGAAAACAGTTATCTCCTCTCTGATCTTTGACGTCTCAGCTGTGTCAATAACATGTAACAGTATGCACTCATCCTCTCCTGCTTCATGCATGATCTGCCCTGAAGCATCCACGATCACAGAACCTCCGAAGAAGGAAGTATCCCCGCTTTCACCTGTGCGGTTGCAGGCAATGTGAGGTATCTGATTCTCTATTGCCCTTGCCATTGCTAGTGTCCTCCATACATGGTGTCGGGGCTTTGGGAACTGTGCGACTGTGATAAGGATATCTGAGCCGCAGAGGGAAAGCTTTCTTGCGACTTCCGGGAATCTCAGTTCATAACATATCTCAAGCCCGATGATGAGGTCATGGCTCCTGAGCCTGCAGGGGGATATGTTATCACCTGACAGGAAATATTGCCTTTCTCTCTTGAAAGGATGGGTTTTGCGATATGTGCCCGTAATTTCCCCGGATTCTATGCAAATACCGAGATTGTAATAACTTCTTCCGGCAGGTGCACTCCTGTCCTGGGGCAGCCCCTTTTCGAGAATGGAGGTAACTATCACACAATCATGCTTGCGGGAGAGATCCTGGAGCATACTGACTGTCAGGCCGGTGATTGCCTCAGCGGAGGCTTCCATATCATCATAGCAGAAGCCTGTGGAGAATAATTCAGGCAGGACCAGCAATTGGGCGTCTTTTGATATAGCCTGCTCTGCCATCGAAATTGCCTTGTGCAGGTTTTCATCTTTACTGCAAAGGCTTACATCCATCTGTATACAGGCAACAGTTATTTGAGTCATTTGGCAGTCGTGGGCATTGCTCGTAAAATAGTATTAGCCAAAATCATTGATAGTCGTTTTCTTTGTACGGGGAGTCAGGCCGCTTATATCCACAGATAATTTCAACATCTTCAGAAGAAGATGATTGGAGTGTTTGAGAAGCTCACTGCTCAACTGGTCACACTCATAGGCAGGGTCTGAGCCCAGGATAGTAAATTTTGTTATGCTCGCAGCATATTCTTTCAGGTTCTCGTTCCGGGACTCTTTTATAGCACGGCCGGATCGGGAAAGACAGTCATTTATATTCTTGGAACCAAAGCCAATCTTCTGAAGTTCTTCCCTGAATACAGGCCTGTCAAGTATGTTCGTAATAACATACACTGCGACCGGTAAAGCGAATTCCGGTTCAAAGGACCTCATTTCTCTGGAAATAAGGGAATAGATATCGGGCAGCGCATTGTCGCCTTTTGTTTCTATTTTCATATAAACTTTAGAAGGAGGAATATCCACTTCGTTCAACTTCTTCAGGTCGCGGAGAGCACGCAGATAACCGGTCATCACAAGCCGATGCTCATTGATCCCTATTTCCTTTAACTCACGTGTGATGGCACTTATGGAAAGCTGTTTACCTTCCAGAATTTCATTTAGATGGGAGTAGAGATTTTCGGGCATGTTTTTCGCACCATTATTGATAACAAATCTGAATATACTTAGCGTTTTAAGTTCTTAATGATTTTGGCAAGAGGCAGCTATAAAAACAATTACTTATATTAAAAGTGAACCTTATTGTAATATGGAAAAACACGCTTTAACAGGATAAACTCAGCCATAAAATTATTGCAGCCTGACATAAAGCGTTCACTTAATTTTAGAATAATAGTCATTTGAATTTATTACGGCAGCTGATGGCGCTGCACTTATCATCTATTAGGAGGAGGCAAATGCATCTACACACCTTTACCAAAACACCAACCATACCTGTTGAGGTCACTGAGCGATCTTTAAGTGATCTTACCGATGCTATGCAGTACACAGGATTCCAGGGGCGTAAGCTTGCAGAGTCCGTGAAAGCCTGGGAAAATATGTTCAAGGAAGACGGAGTTACTATCTTCATGGGGCTGAGTGGGGCAATGGTGCCTGCAGGAATGCGCAACATCATTACCTACCTGATAGAGAACCGGCTGATAGACTGCCTCGTAAGCACGGGAGCTAACATTTTTCATGACTGTCACGAGGCCCTCGGGCTTAAACATTATGTGGGCTCACATATAGCAGATGACTGCGAACTTCTGGGACATGGTATCGACAGGATATATGATGTGTTCGCCTATGAGGAGGAGTTCAGGAATACCGACCACTTTGTAGCTGACTTTGCCAAAAAACATGCTGGTAAGACATATTCCTCACGTGAGTTCATACATCTGCTGGGTAAAGAGATATCCGAGAAGGGCAACAAGAACTCGATAATAGTAAGCGCATACAAGCACAACGTCCCTATTTTCATTCCAGCGCTGTCTGACAGCTCGATCGGTATCGGACTTACAATAGCAAGAAGGAACGGCTATAATATCAATATCGACCAGATCAAGGATGTCGACGAGATCACGCAGATGGTTGAGGCATCCGAAAAGACAGGTGTCGTATACGTCGGAGGCGGCGTGCCCAAGAATTTCATCCAGCAGACGGAGGTAGTTGCGTCCATAATGGGGCATGAAGTAGCCGGGCATGAGTACGCGATACAGTATACGACCGATGCACCTCACTGGGGCGGGCTATCGGGTTGTACTTTCGATGAGGCCGTATCCTGGGGAAAGATCTCCAAGGAAGCAAAAAAGGTCCAGGTATTCGTTGACGCAACTATCGCACTTCCTATCGTGACACATGCACTTAACGAAAAAACTAAGGGCTACAAGCGTAAAATCCCTTGTTTTGAGTGGAATGGCGATGGTGCAGAACTGCATTTTGAAACTCATTGAAAACAAAACACATTTATTCCTCAAAAGCCAATATAACAGGTACTTAATCAAACAATTATTGAGCAAGGTATAATCCCACATGAACGATGGAGAGGTTCAGTGGCTAGAATAGGTCTGTATATGAGGTAACTAAATGAGTAAACGAACAAGAATAATCAACGACCCTTCTGAACTCGTACCTCTGCTTCAGGTTTTTGGATCAAAGAGACATAAAAAGGTATTTGATGCACTTCTTAACCTATGGATGACAAAGGATGGCCTGGAAGATATGCTGGGAACCGATGTCACGCATAGTATCAATGTCCTCAAGAAAAGCGGACTGATAGAAAGCCAATGGCACATGCCGGAGCCGGGAAAAACACCCGAGAAAGAATATCGCACATCTTATTCAAAGGTCCAGACAAACTTCCAGTGTTCCTTTGAGGATATGAGCGACATCATCATGCTGACTTTTATGCCATATGAAGAAGTGAAGGATTCAATAGAAGAACTTGAAAAATTAGTAGAGCAAGGGAACAATTCAATGAGCAGTCTTACACGAGCACTGAACAAGAGCCCGCTGTACATACGTGCAGTAGCCAGACGCTCCGATAATTTGACTGTCATGGGACAAAGACTGAAGATGACAGATGAGGAAAAGGAATGATAGAACTCCTTCATAGCAAGAGCGGTATCACCAAATTCCAGATTCTCATAGAAGTAGCCGCTCACCAGCCTAATGTAAGGCAGAAGGAAATCGCTGAAAAGATAGGCGTCACACCGCAGGCAGTATCAGAGTATATAAAAGAGCTGGTTGCCGAGGGCCAGATATACTCAGAAGGAAGAGTACGCTACCGCATCACCAAGCAGGGTGTTGAATGGGTACTTGAGAACGCAAACGACATGAAGCGCTATGCACGCTATGTCATGAGCGACATAATCAGCCATGTGTCCACCTGGACCGCCATAGCTGAGGAAGAACTAACCAAAGGTGAAAAGGTTTACCTCAGGATGAGCAAGGGACTTCTATATGTTGGCACAAAGGATGTCACAAATGCCTCCGGGACAACCATATCTGATGCAAAGGAAGGAGAAGATGTGGGGGTTACTGACCTGCTGGGGCTTATTGACCTGGAAAATGCGGCCATCACTGTCTGCAGGATACCTAGGGTCGAAAGAGGAGGATCAAAGAATGTTGATATTGAACGTCTCAGGTCCCTGGCAAAGTCCAAGTCCTATATTGCAACTGTCGGTGTTGAGTCCCTTGTTGCGCTAAAGAGGATAGGCCTGAAGCCTGACGTGATGTTTGGTGCTAGGGAGTCTGTCGTCGAGGCGGCATATCATGGCCTCTCATCGCTGGTACTTGCCATTGACGAGGAAGTGCCTGCTATCCTGAGCAGGCTTGAGACAGAGAATCTGGAATATGAACTTGTGGACCTGAGTATCCAATGAAACTTTTAGTAATATCTGATACACATCTTGAAACTGATACTATTCCGCAGTATCTCGCAGGCATTATCGGGGACTATGACCTCGTTGTGCATGCAGGGGACTTCAGCTCCATGGCTTTTTACAGGGCCCTTGAATCTACAGGTAAACTCCGGGCAGTCCACGGGAATACCGATGAGAAGGAGCTGCAGGAGCTTCTTCCTGAAAAGCTCATCTTTGAAGTGGAGGGAGTTAAGATAGGAGTCGTACACGAAGGAGCGCTGTCCATAGTAGATACCACCCCGATGAGGTACCTGGCACTCGAAATGGGTGTAAATGTGCTGATATTTGGTCATCTGCACAGGCCGATAATAGAAAAAAGGGATGTGCTCTTGATCTGCCCGGGATCACCCACAAAACCAAGGATGTCAGATCCCTGTGCAGTTGAACTTATAATAGATAACGGTTCGTTGAACGCGAACATTATAGAGATAAATGGACAATCATGCAGCTATGTTGATTATTCGAGGAAACTTGAACGGGAAAAAAGTTCCTGATTCCATTAAAACAGATTGTCAATTACTGGTTCTTCCCATTGACCGTTTCGGTTTTGAACATAACCCCTGTTCCTTTAAGAGTCATCTGGATCTTATCCCCAAAGCGAAGGATATCATCCAGGTCAACATTATCGCTCCATTCATACACATAGTCATAGGCACCCTGGACAGGTTTGAAACCAAGAGACATCAGGCTCCTGTTGACTTCAGAGGGCATGCCACCATCACTACTGTACCAGAGCAAAAGATATGTTTTCATCAAACTACCTTCAAGATTATGAATGAGATATGTGCTTATGACCCTTTTGGTCATATTTCCAAATCACATTGATTAATAGATAACAAAGAGAAAAGCATGGTGCAGGTAAAACTGCACCTGTAAAGATTCCTGACAATGCCCGATACAAGCCTAATAGGTCTCTTTCAAAGACTGAAGAGCGTGTGAGACCATTGAGTAGTAATGCCTTACATCAGGGGCATAATACTCTTTTGCTTGTGCCACATCCGGAGATTCAGAGCCTCCTTCAAGCTCTTTAAGCCTTGTGAGGGTCTTTCGGGCAGTATCCATTACCCAGATATCCCTTGTCTGACCATCCACAATATGCATAGATTCCGGACGCACTGAGGTCAGTACATCTCCTTCACCTGTCGTATAGGTGCTTGGCTTGCCGACGATGGCGACAAAAGCAGGGGTTTCACATTCTGCGAGGGCCTGGGCAGCTTCCGGCTGGTACTGTCCTGCATATATCATGAAGGAGCCAGTGGGGTCTATAACCCTGCCGCGCCAGTATTCCGAATCTGTCCCGATGTCTTCCTTCTCTACAAGAGTACCGACAATGAATATCCTGTTAACCCTGGCACCTGTAGGTGTCATTAAGTATTGCGGAGCATATTGATCATCCCCGTCCTTGAATGTCAGGGTCGATTCCCTGAATTCCTGAGCAAAGACCCTCCTTGCAACTTCTCGTGAATAGCCGGCCATTTATACCACCTCTGATGCAGCTATGAGCTCATCCAGTTCCTGCGTGTCTATGGTTGATCTGGGAGCCATGGAATCTACCAGCAGGTATCTCTCAACCCTTGAGCCAGTAGCTGTATAATATTTGCCTACAAGCAGCTTCTTCATCTCTTCAAGCACTACGCCCTGATCAAGGGCATCTGCTGCAAGGGATATTGCACTCTCAAGTGTAAGTCCCGTCATCTCTTCTGCAAGATCCCTCTTTATGATCGCATCCTGTGCAGTGACACCATCATCCAGGACAGCCTTGATCCTGAGATCGTAGACCCCGTCCACCTTCCCATGCTCCATGCATGCGCCCTTGGTAAGTGCTCTGTTGCATTGAGGGCAACGCTTTATCAGACCGGACCCGGACTGGATATCTACCAGAGCGCCGATGAATGTGATTGTTGATGTGCCTACCGTGATGTCCTCGTCTAGTTGCTCTACCGAACTGCTCTTGTTCATGTTGAGCTGGAACTTTCCATTCCACTCGTTGACAACAACGTTCTTGAAATAGTAAGTCTGGCCTTCGACGACTTCCGGGAATTCAGCACTTCCCCATTTTGTGAATTTGATAGTGCCGGTTTCATCACCAATGAGACCAACCTGGGAGATCGACTCATGAGTGTTTTCCCAAAGCTGCACAACCTTGCCCTTTATATTCACCCACTTTCCGTCAACGTTCAGTTCGGAGATCTTCATAAGAGGCGATTCCGACTGGCCGGCATAAAACTGGTTTTTGGGGATGTTGTGCTCTTTTAAGAAATAGTTAACAACACTTCTTCTTGCTTCCTCTTTGGGGACCTTGAACTTGCTGACCATTTTGTCAAGCCTGTCTTCAATATCCTCAAGGGAAATCTCTACTCCAAGTTCCTGGAACTTTCTGTGAATCTCTTGCGAAATCTCTTTCATTTTCAAACCTCAGGCCTCTTGTTTGTGCGTCATTTTGGAGAGGCAATTGTAGTGTAGGTGTTAGTAGTATATAATCTCGCACCAAGCATGGTGAAAGTATTCGCAATCACCATAAACGTTATGCCAGGACGATATCAATGTAGTTCATTGAGGACCTCGTATGTAAAACTTAAGCTTGTTCAGCTTCTTCAGCAGCATGTTATTGACGCCTTCTGAAGAGAGCGGTTTATGCTTCTTGATGATCAGCAGGGGGCCCTTGTATCCCTTGGCCAGCACATAAGGCAGATTACCTATTAAAGAGAACTTGAACCTGCTGCTTGAGTCACCTATTATCAGGAGATCGTCTTCCATAAGGAACTCAAGTACCGCATTCTCAGCCGAGAAGTGTTCCTTCACATGATAAACAATAGGTGCCATAGAAGTATCCCTGGCAAGCTCCTCAAGATCACGGTGAGCAGAAACTTTCACATCCTCTGCAACATTGGGCTTTACCACTCTCAGTACATGCAGCGGAGCACCAGTGCTCTTTGACAATCTCCTGGCAAGATGCAACCCATAGCGAGAGTTCTCCTTCCCGTTATAGGCAACGACTATGCGTCCTATCTTCGCAGGAAGATAACCTTTCAATACAACTGTATTGTTGTTTGCAACAGAAAGTACCTGGTTTGCAACAGTTCCAAGAGATGGATGGAAGCGGTTCACTTCATGCCATCCAATTATGATGAAATCGACTTTCTCCAGTTGAGCCTGCTCCATTATGGAATTCGTGATGCTGTGGTCAAAAGCTATTATGTATTCCCTTTCGTGGCCTACAATTATAGGAAATTTTTCAAACCTTTCCCTCAGGAGGCCATCCATCATGAGCCTGTTCTCATGAAATGCTTCCTGAGCTGCTGTTAAACTGGTCTGCTGAGGGACTTTGATAACGCTAAGACCTATTATCTGATCACCAAGATTGTCGGCAAGATAAAGCAGGTCCATTTCATGTTTTGGGTTTGCTATTGGGACAAGTATCTTGATCTTAGAACTGGCCTCCAGTGGTACAGGCTGGATGTTGTTTTCCAGGACATCAAAAATGTCATATTTGGGAAAGGCTTTTCCTTTTCCATAGTACTTGTACCACGTTAGCCCTGCAAAGATGATAAACAATGCGAAAACCAGGGGCAATAACCCCATAGTAGGCAACAATGCAAGACTGAAAATAATGCCTATTATCTGAGTGCAAGGATAAAAAGGGTCGCTGAAGGCAGGTTTATACTCTTCGAGCGATCTGTTCCTCAGGATTATTACCGAGGAATTGATCAATACGAACATGAGGATATTAAAAGTACCTCCAAGTCTTGCCAGTTGTTCCACATTAAACAGCAATAAAAGCAATATCATCAGGATTCCGGTAGCCAGGATCGCATTGTGAGGAGTGTCATACTTTTCGTGTATCGAAATAAACCACCGCGGAATCAGATTATCCCTGCTCATGGCGAAAGGGAACCTTGAGGATGACATTATAGCAGCGTTGGCAGTAGAAATAGTAGCAAGGAGACCAGCGATGACAATCATCACTTTACCAAGATTGCCACCCATCATTTCAGCAACATCTACCAGAGGAGTATAGGTGTTCATTGATTGCTCAAAGGTAAGGGCTCCGCTTATCACAATCATCACACCAAGATAGATGAGCGTTACTACCGCGACAGAAGAAATTAGTGCCAAAGGAAGGTTCCTTGAAGGGTTTTTCACCTCTTCAGATACTGACGCAAGCTCACTTATTCCCAGATATGAAATGAATATGAGCCCAGTGGTAGCAAATATCGAAGAATATCCAAATGGTACAAAAGGAGTGAAACGAGAAGAATCTATTATGGAATATCCCCTTAATATGAAAGCACCCATTATCAAAATCAAGAATATGACAATAAGGTTCTGGAAAGATGCGCTTCCTTTTGCTCCCCTGTAGTTAATGACCAGAAATACAAGACCTGCTGATACTGCTGTGACCATTATGGGTATTGGAATTAATACAAAAAGATAATCTGCCAGCCCGATCAGCGCAAAAGAACCTTTGAACACCAGTGCAAGCCATGCCCCCAAACCGATGACAGCGCCAAAGGCTGCACCCATCGCCCTGCTGATGAAATAATAACTGCCTCCTGCCTTGGGCATGCCGGTAGCCAGTTCAGCCATGCTTATGGCAGTTGCCATTGATATGATGCCGCCAAAAAGGAAAGAGAGTATAGCTGCCGGACCTGCTGCGGATATTGCTATCCCGGGCAATATGAATATGCCCGCCCCTATCATTGTACCTGTCCCGATGGCAAAGGTCTGAAAAAAACCCAGGCTGCGTCCAAGTCTTTCTGTGGTTCTGATCGTACCCATTGATATACCTCATGTGGTCAAATTATTACACCAATACTAAGAAAGTAAAGGAGTGGGTTTGGTTTTTCTGCCGAAAGGACCAGTAACAAATGATAGTTAAGTAATCAAGTAAGTGGTCAAATAAGTATAAAAATGTCACTATTTTCATTTGCCTTCCACATAAATGACTTCAGGTTCTCACACAATGTTTAAAATAGAAAAACATGATTAATGGTTACTTACGCAAGAAAAAATGTATATAAGCAGAATTATCGAGTATGGGTGATAAGAATGGTCTCAATCAGGGAAGAAGATATAAAAATACCTTTAGATGTACCGCTGGCTGCGCGTGCAACCTACTTAAAGAACTATATGGAAATAACCAAAGGGACAGGAAGGATGATGCTTTTTGCAGGCGACCAGAAAGTGGAGCACCTGAACGATGATTTCTTCGGCAAGGGCATCCCGGAGGATGACAACGACCCTGAACACCTTTTCAGGATAGCAGCCAAAGGGAAGATTGGTGTTTTCGCTACGCAGCTTGGCCTTATTGCGAGATATGGGATGGACTATGCGGACGTACCTTATCTGGTGAAGGTCAATTCCAAGTCCAACCTTGTGGAAACCGAGCAGATGGACCCTTTCAGCAACCAGTGGTACGATGCCAGGCAGGTAGCTGAGTTCCGCGACAACAGCGGGCTCAGGATACTTGGCGTTGGGTACACCATTTACCTTGGAAGCGAGTTTGAGGCCGATATGCTGAACCAGGCAGCTCAGCTCATATACGAATCACACAGGTATGGCCTTATCACAGTCCTCTGGATATACCCCCGGGGAGCAGCAGTGGAGGACGAGAAAGACCCGCATCTTATAGCAGGTGCTACAGGAGTCGGGGCAGCCCTTAACGCTGACTTTGTGAAGGTAAACTACCCCAAGAAGGAAGGACAGAAGTCCGAAGAAGTATTCAAAGAGGCAGTATTGGCTGCCGGAAGGACAAAAGTGGTTTGTGCAGGTGGCTCCAGTGATGAATGTGAACCATTCCTGAGAAAGCTGCACAAACAGATACACATAAGCGGCGCCCAGGGAAATGCAACCGGCAGGAATATCCATCAGAGACCGCTGGATGAAGCTGTGAGGATGTGCAATGCCGTCTACGCCATAACGATAGAGGATGCGTCGGTGGAAGAGGCACTGCAGATATACAAAGGCAAGTAAAAGAGGCTACTTGTAGCCTCTTTATTAATCTCATCATTTTTATTGATGTATTTTTTGGTTCCTGTATCACATGCAACTTGAGCGAATGCTGTGTGCTTATGAAAGAGCTAAGGTTTTCCCTGCATACCCAGGATAGAAAAAGTGTCTCCAGCATAATGAATGCCATACTTACAGTATGGTAACGAGCACATCAAAAGAAAAAAAGCTTCCGGAAGTAATAAATCCCGGAAATATTTAGATTACTTATCGCATCCACACTCGAAATCAAAACCCAGCATGAAAGTGCCTGTGCCGTGTATATTCTTAAGGCCCATTCTCTCTTTCATATATTCATCACTCGGAGGAGATGGGGAAGCTAGTGTTGCATTGCACACTTCAGGGACATCATCCACTTCAGGGCAGGGTTTCGGAGGCATCACTATAATCAGCGGATCTTTTTTACCATCCATCTTTTTAAGAACACCTGTATCAAAGAGTACAATATTTCCAATAATAAGGTTGGTTTTGCAGTTTTTAAGTTCTTTCAGTTTCTGCTCGTCATCAACATCCTCGCCCACCACACAACCATGATGCATAAGGATCACATTTGGTCCCGGGGGCCATTTGAAATTCATATCGGTCGTGAATGCAAATATTACATCATTCTCAAGGACCTGCTTGACACCTTTGTTATCGCCTATCCCAAGACCCATCAGGGTCATCTGATCGGCCTTCTTTTCCAGTTCCCTGATAATCTCACGGTCCTGATCGGTGAGAACAAGAATATCTCCCACACCGCTCATATTCTTAATACAACAGATGACCTGTTCTATAATCTCATCACGCTGCATGATCTACCTCACATTTATACATATAAATAGTTAAATTGTAGTCTTGTGCTGTCACAATTAATATTTATCTATATTTAAGTATAACGCATATTATAACACCTTGCACTATATCAATACCGACCATCGAACCGGTAAAATAAATAGGCCTTTCAGACAATTGCTCTGAAGAAACCTACTTTAGGCTCGTATATGTGCCCTTCTGAAAGGAGCGAACGTACAGTCTTTTCAACTGATACTGCCGGAATGTTCTTTGAACCTGCTTGCCGGAGAAGCTCAGTGTATTCCATACCTTTTCCCCCGTTCATCTCCTGCAGAAGATCCATGATAAATTCCTCAGTATCGAAAAGGTCGCCTGAAACTGCAGACAGACTGCTCTCTATGGAGAACAGGGCATCCCTGATATGTTTCCTCATACCCTGGATGTAAGACCTGTCAGTTCGATAAAAGTCCAGAGCCATGCATACCCCTTCTGCAATATGCGACGGTACGTTCTTCAGTGAAAGGTGGTCGAACAGCTCCATTCCGCTAATGCCTGATGATAGGGCCTCTTCAAAGACATCCAGACGATCAAGTGTCAGTTCCGCGGTATCAACCATCCATCGATTACGAGTGTTCTCATCAGCGTGGTTGATCTCCTCAGGACGCAATGAGACAAAAACCGAGCCATCTCCCGGTTCATACGAACGGACCTTTCCGATAATGGTCACAAAAGAAGGGACTTCAACTGTCGAAAGGAACACCGATGTTTCCGGCTGGAAATTTCCCGAATACACGGTAAATGTACCTGTCGGGTCCGACACTCTTGCTCTCCACAGCTCCTTTTCTCCCCCTTTATGACTCCCGATATCTTCTACCTCCGTTATGACTCCGGCTATAAAAAGACGATTCACCTTTGCACCTGCCGTTGTCACAAGGAAATTCGGGGCATGCAGGTCTGCCTGGCTGGTAACGTCCGAGCTGGAGCTGATCTGGAATCTGGAGTCATTGAACTCCCTGGCAAATACCCTGTGGGCCATCTCTCTTTCAGCCATCGTCAATCACCTTTCCTTCAATTCTTTCAAGCAGAGAGCTTATGCGTTCCTTAAGGTCTGTATTCGGGTACCAGGCAGACTTTGCAACCAGAGTGACACCAAACTCATTCCGTGAGGAGTTACCCCTGATAACAATATACTTTCCTGTAAGCACGCGTTTCATGTCATCGTAGACAACCTCTTTGGAAATGGATTCCAGGGCCATCTTTTCTGCTTCATACATGCTCTTTCCGTAAACCACCTCTGACAACTCGCAGTTAAGCATCACATGTAGGGAGCCGGTCCCATCATCAAGGATAAACTTTATGCGCATGTCAGACACACAATCAACTGAACCGTGAGCCCTGCAGTTTGCTTTCTGGGTCACTCTGTTACACACAGGGCACCGGTCGATCATCCCGGAACCAGGCCTGACTGAAATAATATTCCCAGCTACGGTTACATCGAATATACCGCTCTTTTCAAGTACCTTGCCAATAGGAACAGGATCTGATGCCTTGCTTACAGACTCCAGCGTGAATGGCAGATCCTCAGGCTGTGATATCACGCTTACAGCAGTACTCTCGCTGAAATTAATGGAAGGCAATCCCCTGAATATCCTGACGGTTGCACCTTCAAACCGAATAAAGCTCCCGATATCCGCACCTTTGAGCGGTGTCCACGAAGTAAAGGGAAGCTTTGCAGTCTCGTCTGCAATGACACCCTCGGTGATTGTCAATAGTTTGCCCTTCATCGGGACATCCCGGTGGTACATCTCAACTATGACCACAATAGAATTTGCCACCACATCAGCAGGAGCTATATCCTGAAGCTTCTTAAGATTCTGGTGGGACATCTCTTCTATTCCCTGCACCATGCCATCCGGGAGCTTCTCGATCTGCGAACGCTTGCCAAAGTAAAGCTCGGGTCGGTTATTCCACAGTCTTGTGTATGCATTCTTTATCCGGACAGCATCTCCGGCCTTAAGCGACATGTCATCCCAGCACGTAAAAGAGCAGATACCGGTACCATCCCCAAAAGAGCCGGTAAAAACACTTCTCTGCTCTCCCTGTACAGTGACAGTCCTTTTCTCAATGCTGATGATGCGGCCTGTGATATCAAAACTGTTCATTCCGCTCACTAAATCCTTTACCTGGACAGATGTCGGGGACCTTGACATAAACCTGTTCAGGATGGTTCTTTTTGCCTCGTCGAGCGGAACCTTGAACTGCAAGAGCTTTTCCAGTTCAATTCTTATTTCTTCTGCATATCTGTTTCCAAGCGCCCTGCTTATTTCCTCTACATGGGGCGCAATTCTCTCATCCATAGATAGCCTCCGTATATAAGTGAAGGTCATATTAGAAAGTCATTATCAAAATAGGGCCATCAGCAATAAATATAACCCGCTGACAAAACTCTCAATTCTAAAAATGGTAAAAGAAAGGTATATCAACTATCATACCTCATTTTCCGTGTGGAGTGAATCATTGTTTGTCGGCCCGACATATCTCCACGCAGGAGGAACTTACATGCCAAAACTTGCAATCGTATACCTTAGTACCCAGGGAAATACACAGATGATGGCTGAAGCCATCGCAGAAGGAGCCAGGGAACGCCATGTTGAAGTAAAGGTCAACAATTTCCATGAGTGGGACCCTGCCGAGATAGCAGATTATGATGCCATAGCTGTCGGATCATCTACATTTTATTATACCATGCTTGACCCTATAGCAAAGTTCATTGACCGGATAGTCGAGGTTGGTGTTGATGGGAAGATAGGGGCTGCTTTTGGCTCTTACGGCTGGAGTGGAGAGGCGCCGGTAAAGATAGCAGAAAAACTGCGCAATGCCGGAGTAGAGGTTATTGACCCTGTGCTCAGGATACAGTACACACCCACCGAAAAGGATCTTTTTGAATGCAACCGCCTGGGGAAAGACCTTGCAGAGAGAATGAAGAACAGGTAATATCTTGCTCTCCTTCCGGAATTTCCGGATAATTTTTATTGTGCATTCTCCCCGGTTAAAATACACCTGCCTGACACCCTATTGAGTTTACTCTGTACTAAAAACAGCTATAATGCGGCTGCCGGGCTCATTTGAGGATTAAGCATCTTTATATACCTTATTTACCAATTAACATATATAGAATGCTTTATTAGAAGATGTAAGTTTTATTGAGGCGTATTTATGACAATAATACCATTTGCACCCATTGAAAGAGTAATAAGGAACGCTGGCGCACAGAGAGTCAGTGAATCAGCAGCAATGGCCCTTACTGAAATGCTTGAGTCTTACGGGTTAGAGGTTGCCAGGGAAGCTATAAAACTGGCAGAGCACGCAGGAAGGAAGACAGTCAAGGCTGAAGATATAAAGCTGGCCCGGGAAATGCTGGGCAAATAATCCCTGTTTTTGATTTTAAGTACTTTTTAGAGATTCAGGCCCTATATGCGTACTACAGACTTTTTCACGTACTTGGCTAACGTATAAGGAAAAGATCAAAGAGGCTTATACCTGTCAGCGTAACTATGCTGACAATTATACCTGCTATCATGACACCTGCCAGTATTGCAGGGAAAGCATGCCTGAATTGTATCCCAAATACAAATGCTGCAGCACACCCTGTCCATGCACCGGTGACCGGAAGGGGCACAGCTACAAAAAGGGTGAGTGCCAGAATGCCATACTTCTCAAACCTCTCGGAGTGGTTTTTATGGGTCCGGCCAAAAAGCCATGTGAAGAATCTGTCAAATATAGAATAACGACGCAGTTGAGTGGAAACGGGTTCAAGGAATAAGAGTAAAGGGATGACCGGAAGCATGTTCCCAAAGACCGCCAGCACATAAGCACTGGATGGAGGCAGGCCATAGACCCCCAAGGCTATAGGAATGGCGCCCCTAAGCTCGAATATTGGAAGGCAGCTTATTATGATGGTGGAAAGCCATGGAGGCACACTGCTCAGCAGCTCAAGTAACTGCACTTCCAGCGACATGATCATTCCTTTCCGGATAGTGCGAAATGAGCCAGCAGCGATTCCAGCTGGATGCGCTCGTTTGCACCTTCAGTAAGTCTGAAATCGATTTCTCCAATAACATCTATGAGCTCGACCATCTTTTTCTCAGGAATGTTTATTTCAAAGATAGCCCGGTATACCTGACCAATAACATCCTCACCTGAAAGTCCCTGCTCAAGCAGGAAAACATCCAGATGCTTTCTGGCCGCTGTAAAGTTACCTGAGAGAGCCGTTTCGATAAGCTCACGGACCTGCTCCGGCCGGGCAGTGGCAGTTATCTTGTAAATTGCATCCCTATGGATGGTATCAGCAATGAGCGCAGCCGCCTGAAGTGAGTTGATGGCTTTTCTCATATCACCCTGGGCAACATACTTGATAGCATCCACGCCGTCCTCGGCTATATCGAGTCCTTCGTTCCGGGCTACAAAACGCACGCGTCCTGCAACCGCCTCACCGGAGAGAGGGCGGAACCTGTATACGGCACATCTTGACTGTATGGGCTCAATTATCTTAGAGGAGTAATTGCATGAAAGGATAAAACGGCAGTTGTTAGTATAGCGCTCCATGGTGCGCCTGAGAGCTGACTGGGCATCGGATGTCAATGCATCGGCTTCATCAAGGAAGATTATCTTAAAGTCCGCGCCCCCGATAGGGGTTGTTTTTGCAAAGTTCTTTATCTTTGTCCTGACGACATCTATCCCGCGCTCATCAGAGGCATTCAGTTCTGTAAAGTTCTCACGCCATGAATCACCAAAAAGTTCACGCGCTATGGACACTGAAGTCGCGGTCTTGCCAACACCAGGAGGTCCGGAGAACAGTAGATGAGGCAGGTTGCGGGTCTTTATATAAGATTTTAACCTTTCAACCGTTTCAGTCTGGCCGACCACATCATCAAGCTTAAAGGGCCTGTATTTCTCAATCCATATCTCTTCTTTGATTTCTAACCCTCCGGCAGAAAAAGATAGTGTTTGACATGTATAGGTGAACGTTGTTTTTTAACCTTTCGTAAGCGCTTAAATATCTGAAAAATAGAGCAGGGGTGATGCTGCAACCAGCATTACCCGTTAAAATAGGCTTAACCGTAGATAAACCTGTAAGCGTACCTGCCAATGAAAGGTATCTTGAACTTCATTCCCCTGTAAGCCATGAATGCGAACAGGACTACAAGGAACATCGCGGGGAAGCCTATGAAATCGGCCAGCACCCAGCCTACGTATGGCACCCATGCTATGAAGAATACCAGCAGGGAAAGCGGCAGGAACACGAGGACCGACTGCATGGCATGGAACCTGACGAACCTGTTCTCCTTTTCGATGAGCAGGAGAATTATACCTGACACCCACAGCCCTACATAGCTCAATGCTGCGACCTTATTCTCTTCAATACCCAGTTTTGTATCGTATGTCACTATATCACCTCGCCTCAATGGTGTTCTGCGGACATTTCTCCACACATATTCCACAAGCTGTACACTTGTCCTGATCTATCACAGCAAGGAAATCAGTTACAGTGATAGCCTGCTCGGGACAGTTCTTCTCGCATATCTTGCAGCCTATGCAGCCTACAGTGCAAACTTCCTTCACTGCCTTACCCTTATCATGCGACACACAGCGAACGTGGATCTTTTCAGACTCCTTCGCAAAAGCCAGGACATCGTTGGGGCATGATGTTATACAAAGCCCGCAGCTTGTACACAGGTACTTGTTCACCTGGGGTAGCCTGTCATCTCCGATGTAAAGTGCATCAAAAGGACACGCACGCACACATGTACCGCGACCCATGCATCCATAGCTGCAACCTTTTTCGCCATCAGATAGCATCATGACCGCTTTGCAGTCCTCGAATCCTACATACTCAAAACGGTCAACGCAGTTGAGACCTCCATGGCACTTGATGAATGGATATTGTTTCTCACCTTCAGCGACTTCCTGTCCCATGATTCCGCCTATTTCTTTTGCAACATCAAAGCCACCTACAGGACAGCCGGTGATAGGAGCATTCTCATTGACCACGCGTTCAGCAAAGTCGCTGCATCCTGCGTAACCGCATGCACCACAGTTGACACCTGGAAGGACACTTATTATCTCCTCAACCAGCGGATTGGTTTCAACCTTGAACTTCTTTGATGCAAAGATCAGCATCAGGCCTACTGCAAGACCAAGGCCTCCAAGGATGGCCATCGACTCGATGAGGAAGGTGGTGGTAGTACTCATATTGGTATCACCCAGAAGTAATTAACAAATGCAAGCGATAGCATTGTAGCTATCAGGAAGGCCAGAGGAAGCCCTTTGATGGAAGAAGGAGTCCTCACAAATGATGAACGTTCCCTTATTGCAGACATCATCAGCATGACTATTGTAAATCCTATACCTGCAGAAATACCGAATACAACGCTCTGTATGAAATTGTACTCTGACTGGACGTTCAGCATCACTACACCAAGCACCGCACAATTGGTTGTGATAAGGGGAAGGTATATGCCCAGTGAGCGATACAGGGCAGGGATGTTCTTCCTGACCACGAATTCCACAAGCTGCACAAGTGCCGCAATGACCACGATGAAACTTATCAGGTCAAGGAATGTCATTGTTGTAGGTACCAGAATGTAAGTATATATCATATATGATGCCGTGGCTGCCAATGCCATGACAAAGACGACAGCACCTGCCATTCCTGCTGCACTCTTTACATCTTTGGTAACTCCCACGAAGGAGCACAGGCCAAGGAACTGTATGATAAGGAAGTTCTTGATGAACACACCTTCCAGAAATATCGCCAATAAAGCTTTTTCCATTTTAACCACCTTTTGCTCTCTTCTTAGCTCTCTGATAGTTGACGACTGCCATGATAATCCCTATTGTGAGGAATGCACCCGGAGGCATTATCATAGTGGTCACTGCAGGGTTTATCGGAAGCGACAAGAGTGTGTAACCAAATGCAACTATCTGCCCGGTTCCAAGAATCTCACGTATCCCGCCTATGAGCACCAGCACAAGAAGGAAACCTGCAGCAATACCCAACGCATCCACGAAGGAAAAGAACACATTATTCTTGCTTGCATAAGCCTCTGCACGCCCGATTATAATGCAGTTGACTACTATAAGGGGAATGAATATCCCAAGAGCTGCATGCATGGATGGCACATAGGCTTCCATTACCATCCTTATGATAGACACGAAAGTTGCTATGATTATGATGAATATGGGAAGCCTGACAGCTGAAGGTATCTGTTTTCTCAGCGTTGAAATGAATACGTTGGAGCATACCAGCACAAAAGCCGTGGCTACCGACATACCTATTGCGTTTTCCACAGATGTCGTGACTGCCAGTGCAGGACAGAGACCCAGCACAAGTCCAAGTATTGGGTTGTCCCTTGTAATCCCTCTAATAAATTCACTAAATGCGTCCATTATTTATCACCTAAGCCTCTGCAGTCTTTATCTGGTTGATCTTCGTGTTCAATGCAGTCACCACGGCCTGTGCAGAAACGGTAGCTCCGGTAATAGAATCAATTGAGCCGCCGCCGCTCCTGAGTGCAAGTTGTTGCACAGGAGCACCATCGAACTGATTCTGGAAAGCAGGTGTTGTTATCCTTGCACCAAGACCAGGGGTTTCCTCGTGTCTTAGAACATCCATTCCCAATACAGTGGAGAATGATGCATCAACGGCCCCTGCTACCATGATAGGCCCACCGTAACCTGTCTGCTGCTGGAAGAAAGCATAACCTATAATGTTGCCTGACCCGTCCAGAGCGCGGTAATAAAGGATCTCTCTCTCTCCATCAACATTTGCCGGCCCTTCGACAGGATCGAAGTTCTCTGCCCCGGGAACAAGCTCTCCAAGTATGGCTTCCTGAGCAGCCATTATATTCCTTTCTAACTGTGCCTGTGTAGGTATATAGGTAATTGCGAGCAACAAAGCTGCAATCACAGATATAAGGACGAGTTTCCCAATGACAACTACAGTGTCCTTATTAGATTCACTCATCTGATATCACCTCAAATTTCAAAGACGACGGAATTCTTTTCATAATTCGCCTGTAAGAGCTCTCAAGCAGAGATTCATGACCGAACATTGCAGGGAGCGTCTTTGTTTCAATGTATGCTGCTATGGCGTTCGCAAGGAATATACCGTAGAGTGTGCCATCAACATAATTCCCAAAGTATCCATAGATAGACACCAGCAGACCGCAGGCGAAACCATAGATAAGGCGACCGTTCTTGGTAACAGGGGAAGTTGGAGTGTCAGTAGCAAGGAAAAGGATACCAAAGAAAACAATGCCCACCATCACATACGATAGTTCGTCTGTCACCTCAAGGAAAATGAACATTGTCGCAAGATACATCAGAGGGTTTAACACACCTTCCTGTATAAGGCTCATCACTGCAGAGAAGAAAGCTACTGTCTGGTTGAAGAAGAAAACAGTCAGTGCAAATACAAGAGGCACTCTCCACTCAATATATTTTTTGTATATCAGATACACGCCGCCAAGCAGCAGAATGGGAGACACATCCACAAGCAGACCGGCACCATTCTCAAGTACGAGATCCGATAGTTGCCCCAGGTTCGGTATCGACATAGGAGTCATGAAACCCCCCCAGGCACTTCTGACAAATACCCATGAGACCAGCACCGGGTTGAACACGTATGAGCCAATACCCCCAAAGGCATGTTTACCGATAGTTATGGCAAAGAAAGCTCCAAAGATCGGTATCCATATAGGGGCTTCGGGCGGGGTCAGCAGTGCGAACATAAGTCCGATAAGTGCAGCATGACCATCCATGATAGTCACTTTCTTCTTGAAGATTCTCTGTATACCGTATTCTGTTGCAACCGCAGCAAGCACGGCTACAAGTATGATCTCAAGGGCCGGTATACCGAAGAAATATACAGATGCAAGGCTTACAGGAATAAGAGCCAGTATCTTGGCTCTATTTATAGATCTGAAACTGAATTTTGATTTTATATGTGGTGGAGCTGAAATCGTGTAATCCATGTTATTCACCTCCGCAGCATCCAAGCTTCAGGTTCGGAGATTCTTTTGGTGTATCATCCTCGTAGGCTTGCTCTATTGCATTTTTTGCATACCTGATCAGCTGCAGTATGTGTATCTTAGAAGGACAGGCAAATGAACATCTTCCGCACTCGATACAGAACTGGATATGCATCTTGCGGCATTCATCAAAACGACCCTGCTCTGCAAGCACATGGAGCCTGGTAGGAAGAAGGGAAACGGGGCAAGCATCCACACATCGTGCACAATGGGTACAATCCAGAGATTCGTCACGAAGGACCTGTTCTTTTGTGAGGAGGGTGATCCTGGTAGTTCCCTTGGTAACAGGAACCTCATCAGTATATTGTGCTATTCCGGTGATAACTCCGTTCGCAATTATCTTGCCAATCTCCCCGTTGAAAGTGCACTCACGGACAATATCCTTGAAAGGCGTGCCTATTCTTACAAGCATTAATTCAGGGCAGTTCACAGCGCCTTCCATGCTTATGACTGTTTCATAATACGGCTTGCCTTCATGGACAGCATCATAAAGAGCCTTTGCAGACTTGACACCGCATACAGCAACACCCACATCCGTAGGGTTGCAACCAAGAGCCACTTTACGGCCTGTCACGTTGTAAGTGAAGAAATTAAGGATATTCCTGCCAAGTACCCGCTCCTGGGATGCTACGACGACGTTTGAGCCCTGGTCTTTGAAGTAATGACCAAGACGACGTGTGCCCAGAAGTGGCGCTACCCGCAGGGCTTTGCCATCTACCTTCACACCTTCGAAAGCTTCAATGGAATCCTCATCATCCTTCCTGACGATGATAGCACCCTTTACAGCTCCTGAAGCCTTCATCAGAAGTTTCAGTGCATCCATCATCTGGGAAGCATATTCCTTGGGAGTCGCATACTTGCCGCCAATCCACTCGGAAGCTGTGGCATTTATAAGCACAAGGTCGATCTTCTTCCCTTCAGGTTTAAGCACTGTGTGTGTAGGAGCACCGTAATGTTCCACAATGCCTGCATCCTGCATTATGGTTATCAGTTCTTTCTGGGAAGGATGCTTTTTGGGTACGAAAGCTACCGTCTCCTCTGATTCGGTCGTCTTTATTACTACACTCAGGACCTTGTTCCCATTTGGGTTGGGGGCTTCTTCAATACCCGTTACTTCTCCGCATACACTGGAGTGTACATCAGAGGAATAGTAGGAGACAGATTCCCCTATCTTCTGACCTATAAGCACCTGATCGCCTTTCTTTACAAGAGGCTTGCATGCAACACCATTGTGCTGCTTTAATGGGATGACCACTTTTTCCGGGATAGTCTTCAATCTTTTACTTTCCACACCATCATCTCCTGAACAAATTACCAAAAGCCGGCTCTCTTTCTATTTCAGCTGGCTTCTGTCCCGGGATGGTCACACTGATGTCCGATCCTGTGAAATCGTTATCTGCACCGGCTGGATCTGTTTCGAATCCAAGGGCCGCCCAGTCGATAGCAGTTACTGTGACACCGTGACAGTCAGAACATCCAAGGGGTTCTGCGAGTCCCCTTGTAGAACTTGCTACATTATGGCTTACCGGGAAGTACATCTCAACGCGCCTGAGGACTGCGTTTGGATAATCTTCCTCACCATTGCCATCTGCATCGAATGAACGCATCTCTTCGACCGTGACAGTACCGTCGTTGTTAACATCAGCTCTCTGTACATGTACAGGTTGGATAGGATTACCAATAGATGAGCTGTTATTGGGGTCTGCAGCTACTGCAGGGTCCGTCCCTTCATCCCACCATACTCCTGTTATTACATTGAAAGGTCTCAATATAGCATTACCGGAGTCTCTGCTGCCTGCCATCGGAAGCATATCGTAGTAAGTGCCGCTATACCAGGCAAGGGTCGGGGCGAACTGTGAATCATGTGTCACCACTTCACTCACACCATTAGCCCAGCTGAACTCGCTGAGCGGATATTCGCCGGATATCTCGCCACCAGGAAGTGCAGGTATGTGGCAGGATTCACAGTTGACTGTTGCAAGGTGTCCGTCAACCATTGCTCCATGGGATATGCCAGCGTGGCAGCCAACTGAATCACAGCTCTTTACCTCTCCTTCGAATGCCGCGTGCATTTCCTCGGGGGCATTAAGCAGGTCTTTGCGACCGATCTGGTGGTCCTCGGTAGCATGGCAATAATAACAGTTGACATCCGCATGAACATCATACTGAGAATGTTCCGGAGAATTCCAGGTAACAGCTGTGGTAGAAACTTCGCTCACATGGCAGTTGGCGCACAATTCCTGTCGGGGGGCACCATTCACATGATCATGTATTTCTGTTACAATGGGAAGTGGCGTAAGTACATCGAGCATATAACTCAATACATACAGGGGGCTTTGCTGCGCATGTGACCTTGCCTCATCAAGGGCAGCATCTGTAGCTGTTTCAAAGTCACCTGCACTTATTGCCCCAGCACGTGCATGGAAATCGTAAAGGCCGTTCTGTTCATGGCACACCATGCAGTCGATATCAAGGCCATATTCTGCCATATATCCGCCGCCGGGGTGTACCTGACCATATGTGGTTGCCAGAGCCTCACCTTCAATGCTGTCAGCAGCGACGCCATATTCCATTATGGTGGTCCATTGAGCCAGATTCTGCTGCACATGGTATGACTCGGAAACTTCATCGTACATGCCAATATGGCAGCCTTCACAGGAGCTATCCGACCATTCCTGCTGCGTCATATAATGGACAGCCATTACATCATTGCCGCTATAGCCGACATACGCATACACTCCGGCTGAGGCAAACATAAAAACAAGGATTGCAATTAAAACTGTGTTCAGTTTAGACATAAATAACCTCACTGCTCTTTCTTTTCGGCAACTTCCTCGAGTTGTTTGAGAACAATAATGACCGTATTACGCAAATTCTGTTCGCTGGTTATTTTCATTTCGTCTGACACATATTTACTGATCTCAAAAGATTTACGGACAACTCGTACATTGAAGTCAAATACTTTATCCAGCAGTCCTTTCTCCGGAGTGAAACCTAAAAAATCCACATCCATATGATTACCAAGGACATTGGCTCTAAGCTCGACTTTATCAAGGAACGAATCCGGCTTGACATATATGATAGTGTGTTTCGAAGAAGCGAAATGCTTCTCAATACCTCTCCAACCGTATTCTTCCATTAACTGATGAAGGGCAACAATGAGGTATCTGTCCTTACTGGAACTGCCACCTGTGCCTGTTTTAACTTCGGGGCTCTTCATTGCGATTACTTCCTGCAGATAAACCGTATAACAAATATCGATATGCCAAAAACTCGATTGAGTTTACTGTACCGTTGTGCATATATATTAATTATATCTTTTCATACGGTATGAAGTATAAAACAGTTGCTATTGTCATGATAGTGGCCATCATATCAATATTAATTATGAATAATGCACCTTTTGCAGGGACAGGCATCCAGGAGGAATCCCTGAACACCTACACAAGTACCAGAATCATAATGGATACTACCGTGACTGTCACGGTACTTGGCCCGAATGAGATAAAAGCTCATGAATCCATCGATAAGGCCTTTGAACGTATAGAGTACGTAGATGGCCTGATGAACATCCACGACAACAACAGTGAATTGAGCCTGCTGAACCGACAGGGATATATCACAGATACAAATCCTGACCTGATATATGTAGTTGATAGGTCCAGGCACTATTCAGAGACCAGCCAGGGAGCTTTTGATGTTTCCATACTCCCACTACTCGCCCTCTGGAAAAGTAAATTCAGCCCGGGAGGTACATACACCGCGCCTTCGGGAGACGAGATTAACGAGACGCTCAGGCTTGTAAACTATTCAGCCATCCGGGTAGATAACAACAACATCACCCTTGAAGAAAACATGATGCTTACCCTTGGAGGAATAGCTAAGGGATATGCTGTGGACCTGGCAGTAGAATCACTTATTGAGGACAAAGTTGAATCCGGGTTTGTTAATGCCGGAGGCGACGGCAGGTATCTGGGGACCAAGGAAGGAGGAATCCCCTGGAAAGTAGGACTGCAGAATCCCGAAAAGAGCGACGATGTTGTTGTTGTCATGGATCTGGAGGATATGGCAGTTGCAACCAGTGGAAACTATGAGCGTTATTTCAACGAAACAGCAAGGGTCTCGCATATATCGGACCCACGCACAGGATATCCTTCACAGGGCCTGATCAGTGCAACCGTAATAGCAGGCACCGCAATGGATGCCGATGCCTTTGCAACAGCATTGTTTGTAATGGGTGAGAAGGATGGCATGGAAATGATCGAGGGACTGGAAGGAGTGGAATGCCTTATAATTACAGAAGACAGAAGGATAATCCTCTCCAGCGGATTCTCACAATACGAGAGTGAGTGATAGCATCAGGCACGAGTCGGCTACTTTAGCCGTACCTCGTGCAATGTTTCATAGACAGGACCTTCAGGGGTGAGTGTGCTTTTCTTGAGCCGGATCGCATCCACCTGCATTGTACCAAGTTCAAGATCCTTCAACTCTTCAAGCAGATGAAGAAAGTCCTCTTTTTTCTTTTTAGGAAGATATTTTACTCTTGCCAGTGTCACATGTGCATTAAAACCATGCGTGTCAGCTGTAAAGTCGAAAGGTGACAACGATGTTTCGATCTGTTTGTGCAATTCCTCAAAATTCCCTTCACAGCCAAGCCAGATAACCTTTGCGAACTTCGGTTTGGGGAATACCCCCAGACCGTGAAGAGATACTTCGAAAGGAGCATATGTAATCTCATCAAGGGCTTTTGATATATCATTTATCTTGTCTTCTGACACTTCACCCAGAAACTTCATGGTTATATGAACCAGAGCAGGATCTACAAACTTGAACTTGAACCCGTCAAATCTGGACTGGACATGAGCAAGTTTTGAGTGCATCTCCTCGGGAAGATCCACCGCAACAAAAGTTCTCACCAAGACCATCACCAATTATCATTTGATGCGCAGATTTAAAATGTTGACGCTGGCAGACAAGTTTTTATTTATAATGAGAGATATTATATATTACTGATTCAAACCAGTATCACAGAGGGGAAAAATGGACAATATCAGGTCAGTTGTAAAAGCAGCGATTAGTCTTGCAGAAGAGTTGGGATCCACTGCGATAATTATTTCCGGTGGTGTCGACCTGAATGATATCAAAACAAACGTACCCGTTTTCTTTACATCCCGCCGCACAAGGAGTATAATCGACCATCTTGTTGCATCAACTAAAGGCAGGGATGAGAAGATCAAAGAAATAGCAGACAGGATAGCACAACAGGCTACAGGAACAATAGACCAGGTGGAGAACATATCTGCTATTGAATTGATGCTTGGAGAGCTTAATGAGGGCCTGGTAGTAGGAATCGTAGAAACCGCCGATTCCAGTGCAATAATCGTCCATGACCTGGGAGAGAACCCTCTTGTGAAAGCTTTAAAAACATGCGAGGAGAGAGTAACTCCTGATGTTATGCAGGCGGTGCTGAAAATAGCATTTGATGTGGCCAATACAGGGCGCGAAGGGAAACAGGTGGGTACAGCGTTCATCCTTGGAGATGATGAAGAAGTGCTGCTTCGCTCACACCAGATAATACTCAATCCTTATGCAGGTCACAGGGAAGAGGACAGGGATGTCCTGAACCGTAACAACTGGGAATCCGTAAAGGAATTTGCACAGCTTGATGGAGTATTTATAATATCCGAAGGCGGGAAGATAGAAGCTGCAGGAAGATATCTTGATGTGGATGCCAGAGATATCAGGCTGGACAAAGGTCTTGGAGGCCGGCATGTATCCGCAGCTGCCATAACCAGGGACACTGTCTCAATAGCCATCACGGTCTCAGAATCCGGCGGAGTAATTCATGTTTACATGGACGGAAAGGAACTTATGTCCATAGAGTCCACGGAAAGGGCAAAGCGCTGCAACTAAAAGAAAAATGGAATGTGCGAAGAAGAAAAGGGAATAAAAGTACCGGCTGGTTGTCGATAATTATTTTTCGAGTCGTCTATGTTGCTTAATATGATTCTATTGTTTATATATTCCATTAACTATGGACCCAATTTGAGATACCAATGGCCACGATAGTTATTATATCCTTAAATTGCAGAATACAAGATGGTGCTATAAATCCTGCTTTATTCCACTCAAAAAAATCTTTCTGGGAAGATGTATGCATGCTTGGGCAAAATCCTTAATGTAACCCTAGTAAAAGAGAATATATACTTCCATGGTGAATGAAATGAATAGACCAGTAGTTCTCATGGGGGGTCACAATAAAGAATATTCAATCATATAGTATGAAGATGTTGGAGTTCCTTTACATTATGGTTGTTCTATCTCGGGAGGTATGATAACTTGGTCCCATGGTTCTTGGCAATAAATGAAAGTGATCTGGATGATGGTGAAAAAAAACCCTTGTTGCTTGAAGGCACTAAAATGTTACTAGTGAGACAGGAGAGTAGTTTTTATGCATTATCCAACATTTGTCCACATATGAACTGTCCTCTATCAAAAGGAATTCTGGATGAATATGTGATACAGTGCCTGTGCCATGACTGGCGTTTCGATATAAGGAACGGGGAGTTCCTCGATGCAAAGGAGATAAAAATCGACTCTTATGAAACAAAAGTCACTGATGGTAAAGTCTACGTTAATATTGAAAAGTGAGTTCCCATTAATGAGGACGATGACCAGTCCAGCAAGTCTGAATATTCGAACTGCATGCCCTGTGGATAATTAATGTCCCTCCCATGATTAATGGATAGGGTTCAGTTGCGGGCTGCAATTAGAAAATCATTCCAATCTAAGGAAAATATGAGGTGATATTCGTGGATACAAAGAAAATTATGGATAAGTCCAGGAAAATGTTCCAGCGTGTAGTTGAGCCCCTGGGGCACAACTCAAGTCTTGACGAAAAGACAGAGAACATATCAAATGATGAGGCATCTGGGTTTGAGAGTGAAACTCATACGAAAAAAGTTACAATATACGCCCTAACTACCTGCCCTTGGTGCAAAAAAGCAAGGAAGTTCTTCATGGAAAAAAATGCCCAGGTCGAGTATATAGAGTATGACAAAGCTGACGAGGAAACCCGGAAGTCCATAAAGGAGGAATGCAGCTCTTATATGGAAGAACTGGCTTTTCCTGTGATCAAGTCCGGAGGAAATGTAGTTGTAGGTTACGATACAAAGAAATATGCAAGTCTTCTTGAGCAGTGAGGTCAAACCCATGGATGCGAAGAAGCGTATGGACCAATTCAGGACGATGTTCCAAAGGATTATTGACCCTCTGGGCTATAAGTTCAGCCCTGATACAGAGCTTGTGGATTTCCTGCTGGAGCAGGAAGTAATGCTGGAGAAGGAAAAGGGCAGTCCTTTCTGTCCCTGCCAGGGACTTAAGGGTGAGCGGGAGTACGATATGAAACTTGTGTGCCCGTGCATACCCTTCCACAGGGACCACTACGATGCAATGAAACGCTGCTGGTGCGGACTTTATGTGCACAAGGATGTGGAAGACCCCGATGAATTGGTACAGATATCGAAAAAAGACTTTGAGGCGTCAAGGAATAAATGTTGAAATTGGCTACAGACTGCATTAAAGAGCAGTCGTCTGTGGCCACTGTACTTGCCTGCGGATCGTCTGTTGATTTTCCTGTCCATACTAGGTATTTATTGTTCAGTTGCCTTTGCGTACTCCTCATGAGTAATCCCAGCAAGCTGCTTTACGTCTTCCATGTCAAGCCCGCGGCCTTCCCAACCCTCCTTCCATATTCAGGATCAGCCTTGTAGAATATTGCCGTCTGTCGCAGCGGGATGCGCTTAATTGCGCCTGGGAGGTGGACACAAAATTACTTAGAAGGTTCTTATGATCCTCATCGGTCATCACGTTACGATAGAGATTTCCTGCCTGCATGAAGTCATCATTCGGATGAGTGTATGAATACGTGCAGCCAGCCCCGAAATCTTGAAAGGCGGTTCCAAGACGCCTGAATCTGGTGCAGGACCTCCAAAACTGTTAGGCCAGTAATTTGGTCCACTGCCCCCATTTCCACCCACGCGCATAAATCCTTCACGCTGATAACTGGCCTCTGGAGAGTTCTTAGGACAACAGTTAGCAAGTTTATTTCCAACAGACTGAAGGCGGTTATATTCTTCATTAAGAGCAAAATCAATTAAACCCCCATTATACATGATTTATTTATTTTTATTCATATATTAGTATGATGTGATGTATTATGAAGGTTTATCGAAATCTTCATTAATAATGATTGATAATATATGCATTAGTTCATGTCTTCATGAATAAGAGTGGAGTTACTGAGTGGTCGCTGATTATCAGGATTTCCTGAAAGCCGTCTGGATTTTACACTCAAAAAATGGTGCGACGTTCTTCTAGCAATTTTTCAAGTTCCCATTTATCTGCAGAATCAATTTGATATAAAATCAAACAAAGATAGGAGAAAACATTATGAATAAAGATAGCAAGGACCCGACAATCGAATCAACTTCCCGCGGTGGCAAGCCAATCCGAGACTGGTGGCCGAATCAGCTGAATCTTAACATTCTGCACCAGCATTCTTCCAAGTCCAATCCGATGGGTGAAGAGTTCAACTACGCTGAGGAATTCAAGAAACTCGATCTGCAGGCTGTGAAGAAAGACCTCTATGAACTGATGACCGACTCCCAGGACTGGTGGCCGGCCGATTATGGTCACTACGGGGGACTGTTCATCCGGATGGCGTGGCACAGCGCAGGCACCTACCGCATGGGCGACGGCCGCGGTGGAGGAGGTTCTGGGAACCAGCGCTTTGCGCCCCTAAACAGCTGGCCGGATAACGTGAACCTTGACAAGGCCCGCCGGCTGCTCTGGCCAATCAAGCAAAAATACGGCAGAAATATCTCCTGGGCCGACCTCATGATCCTGGCCGGCAACTGTGCTTTAGAATCAATGGGATTCAAGACCTTCGGTTTTGGCGGTGGGCGCGAGGACATCTGGGAGCCGGAAGAAGATGTTTACTGGGGTTCAGAAGAGCAATGGCTGGCTACGAGTGACAAGCCTCATAGCCGTTACTCTGGTGACAGGGATCTCGAAAATCCCTTGGCTGCAGTGCAGATGGGTCTGATCTACGTGAACCCGGAAGGTCCGGACGGCAATCCGGATCCGCTAGCCTCCGGCAAGGATGTTCGAGAGACCTTTGCACGCATGGCCATGAACGATGAAGAGACCGTCGCGCTTGT
>NZ_JAUXNK010000038.1 GCF_030682845.1 Methanolobus sp.
ATTTTGTGAAAGATCTTGCCCATATGAAAAATCTGATTGCTGAGACGTTTATTAGTTGTTCATCAAAGATTAGCTTCGCAAGAAAATGGATTGAAACGTTTCTGAAAAATAAGTTAAAAATGTTAAGTTAACAACTATAAACAAACCTGAGCCTTCTTCTTTAACAATTGAGGATATATGCAGACAAATGAACCGAGATAAATTCTTAATCAGGCCTCCTTATCAGAGAGAAGAAGTCATAAACAAAGTAAAATCATCTGCATTAATTGAGAGTATTGTACTAGGCATAAAGTTACCACCTATCTTTATTTATAAAACAGATAGTGGACTCAATGAAGTCGTCGATGGGCAACAGAGAATTCTCTCTATTTTAGGATTTATCGATAAACAATTTACCGATGAAAATGGTAATAGAGTAAAATCAGAAAAAAATAATTTTAAATTAGAGAAACTTACGATTTTGTCCGATATGAATGGAAAAAAGTACACAGAATTAGATTCTAAAACTAAGGATAAAATATTAGATTTCAATTTAGCAGTTGTTTTCATTGAAGAAAAATTGAATCCGAACTTTAACAAAATTGATTTATTCATTAGACTGAATAACAAGCCGTACCCTATAAAAGACAATTCTTTCGAAATGTGGAATTCATATGTTGATAAACAGGTAATTAGTAGCATAAAGGAAAATGTGAAAACACACTCTTCATGGTTTTACTTAAAGATTTCCGAGTCAGATACTAGAATGGAAAACGAAGAATTATACACAGCTTTGGTTTATTTAGACTATAAAAAAGCTGATGAAGATGTAAAAGACCTAACAGCGGTCCCATTTTTGAGTATATATCAAAAAGAAAAGAATATCAATCTTAGGATAAAAGCAAAGCCAGATATTACAAGAATTCTTAATTCGGTAACTACAGAAGAAACAGATAAAATAAAATTCAATGCATCTATAAAAAACGTGGAATCGTTTATAAGAAAATTGAAGATTGTGTTATTGGATCAAGACATTCTGGATGATAAAAAAGACGATTATTTCAAAACAGAATTAAATAAATTGTTTAGTCCACATAGGCAGGTCCAGGGAACAAAAAGGACTACACAGAGTTTCTATTCATTATGGATTATTTTACATGATATCAATCTAGAAATGGTGAAAAAATATAGACAAGATATGAAAAAAGAAATATCTGACATATACTTAGGCATGCGGAACACAGAAGATACTACTGATATAGTCATGTTTTTTAGGGACAATGTTGCTCAATTTAAAGAAAAATACCAAACTGAAAGCAGAAGACTAAAATTAACAGAAGACCAAAAAATTAGCTTAATTACTGAACAGGGAAACACCTGTCCAATCTGTAAAAATGTCCTTTTTATAGGAGATGAAATTGAAGTTGATCATTGTAATCCTTTAGCATTAGGCGGTATAGATAGTTTTTCTAATCTACAGGTTGTACATAAAAATTGTAACCGGAAAAAAAAGGCAAAGCTAATTGATTAGTATATGAATACTGCATATTTTATTATAGGTTTGTTTATACTGGGTGCTTCATTCTAGCAAACGTCCAAAACTCACAAAGATAGGATAATAATGCAAAAATACCGTATAAATATTTATAGATGATTTTCATTGATATTCATATATATATAGGTGATAACAAATGGAAAACAAAAATGTCCAAAATGCGGTGAAAGTATGGGAATCATTAGTGAGTATTTGCGCCTTATGACTCCGATGAGGTTGGGGGGATGTCAGACGGAGAAATGAATGAATACTTCGCTGCAGAAATGTCTGGAGAATATGGTGAATTTGGTGTAAATGTGGTTGTTTACAAATGCCCCAAATGTGAAAACCATATGTCAATAGAATATTTATAGTGAAATGCTTTATTTTACTCGCCTAGAGTCACAAACAAAGGAAACGTTTCCAACAGCCCTTACAAAATTCTCTTTTTACTTATATACTATCTCTGTTTTATTCTACATCTCTGCACCCGTGGAAATTATTTCATATTATGCTGCATAACTGGTAAACAAAAGTGTGTATAAAACTTTTATACTAGGTGCATAGACATCTATTTGCATGAGTGAATCTTGTTCCACATGCACTTTTTTTAAGCCCACCGCAGTAACATATGGTTTTTGTAGACGCGAGTCTCCTGTTGCAAAGGTTGGGTTCCCGGTTGTTCCTTCCGATGAGTGGTGTGGAAAGCACGAGCCGAGGAGTAAAAAACAATGATAGAACAATACGCAACAGAAGGTGCAACCTTCTTAATGGGAATTGGTGCAGGTATAGTGATCCGTGCAAAGCTCTGGTGGAAGTCCAAGTCAACAGAAGAACGCAAGGCCCTTGTTTATGATGTCCTGCAGTCTCTAGAAGATGGTAAGATCACAGCATCCGAAGCAAAGAACATGATAAAGACCCACCTATGAGGCCTGCCATGGACCAATTCAACGCAGCCCGGGCAGAGCCTAGGAAGGCCCTCACATTGGTAGCATCCACGGGAGTCACCCGGGCGGATACCTCCACTTCGTTTGGTGGATACAAAAATTTTGACATCAGCAACAGGTTCAGGTACTACCAGGAACTGGCCGTTGCTTCTCCTCACGTTTCCACCAGCCTTATCAAACTGGGCCTGTCCTTGACGAAGGGAATGCACTTTGATGGAGATTCAGCTGCAGATGTGGACGAGTTTGAGATGTGGGGAACGCGAGTCAACTTCCTGGAACAGGTTCAGACACTGGCCAGACTGCTCTGCAGGGATGGTGTGTACCTGGCCCAGACATCAGGAGATGCTCCCGGATTCCGACTAGTACCTCTGCTAATGCCAGCAATCACCTTAGTCTCTGCCGAGGATCAGATAGGCAAAGGCAGCAAAGATATCATCACGCCACCTGTACTGAAAGTGGTGGTCAACGAGTCGGATGCATCGAAGCGGACTACTTTTGATATAGCAGACATCATCTATGGCACTTTTAATGCATGGGACGGTGTCCAGCGAGATGTCATGGGTCGGGATACTTTCGGAATCTATGGAACCTCTCTGCTGGACCCTATCGAGCTCCCTATCCGGAACCTGCTGAACATCAACCATGGGTATGTTTCCTTCGTGCAGAAATACGGCAATGGGCGCTATGTCTTCAATTTCGCATTGCTTGAGAAGCTCGTGGAACAGGAGATCATCTCTGTAGAGGATGCTCAGAAAGCAATCGATGCATGGCTTGAGGAGCACAAGAACCTGAAAGCTAACGAGGACATCGTTGGCGCCGGCATGAGCGTTGTCCCGATCGATGCGAATGGATCTCTGGATGTGATGGCCTTCAAAAAATCCCTTGAAACGGATATCCAGATCGGGCTCTTCCAAACACCACTGTCGATGGGTGACACTAAAGGCAGCACTTATGCAGCTGGCTATGTCTCCGAAGAGGACCGCATGGTTGTCCTGGAAGGCCTGCAGAAGGTTATCCAGAATATCGCTCAGCAGGCAATCGATAAAAGGCTGAAGCTGCTCGGGAAACCAGAAGGCAATCTCTGGATTGAATTTGAAGAGCTCAGTAAACCTAAGCTGGAATCCAGGGATGTCCTCGAGTGGTTCAACGTAGGTGTACTGTCAAAAGAGCAGCTGCTGGAATGGGGTGGATTTCCTGTAGAGGGGAAGAAATGAAACCTTACGCTCTACCTTTGATAGGCTTTGCTTGGATCGTGCTCATGGGTATTCTCGCAGTCTGTTTGCCATAATATGTCCCTGCTGAACTCTCACCAGATACGGAAAGCTGAGAACATGCTGATATCTCTTTTTAGCAGGGCCATCGAGAGATCTCTGAAGGTCCGCAGCCTGGACTATTCCAGGGAGATCCCCAGGAACATCCGGAGAGAGTTCGGATCCAGGACTTATGCTATGCAGCTGGATGGGATCCTAACGGAGATCATCAAGCAATCCTTGCTGTATGCCGATGGCCAGATGAAGGTACTATCAGCTGCAGGTGTGAACGAGTCCCATATCCTGACAAAGGAAACTGTAAGGTTGTCCACCGAGCTGGGCCAGAATGTGGCCGAGTCGATCATCCGGACACTCCAGGACGACAAGATCCATTACCAGCATCCCAACACCCTGGCAAGAGGCCTGATTGACCTATGGGACGGTGAGCGGTACAAGGCAGTCCGGTTCACGAGGACATTTACAGCAGATGTTGCCACTGCCACCACAGTTCACCGGTACCGGCAATATGGTGTCGAATACATGGAGTTCGATGCAGAGCTTGACGACAGGACAACGGACCAGTGCATAGCCCTCCATGGGACTATCTTTGACCTGTCAAAAGGTGATGTTGACATGTACCGTCCTCCGCTACATCACAGCTGCCGCAGTGGCCTTACTCCAATACCCATTACAGAAGAGATTGACAGGGACAAGCTGTTCGAGAACCGTGACTTCGGTGGCTTTGAGAAGGCTCTTGATGACATCGATACCTTCAATGAGAAATACAGGATTGACAAGTTTGTCCTGGACCAGGATATTTCAGCAAGGATCATGTCCGAGAAGGGCTTGAGTATCCCTGTTTCAACTACCGTTGAGAAAACGAACTCGGGACAGGGTATTGAGGCTATAGTAAGGAGCTACGAGGCAGAGATCAAGAACAAGCCATATGAGAACTGCTATGCCTTAGATTCGAATGGAAACATCGTCTTAGAGAAATCAGGAACAAGAAACCAGATAGAGATAACAGCTGCTGAGGGGCGCCTGCTCAGGGGGACGGTGTTCACTCACAATCACCCGGGTGGAAGTTCTTTCTCCATGGAGGATATCCAGACAGGATCCTACTTTGCAGTGCGTGAGATGCGAGCAACCGGTAAATACCGGACTTATGTGATGGGTATATCTGACGGGTCTAACCTCAACTATGCACTATGGCGGGAACGTGGGTATCGAACTTTCCAGGAAGCAAAATATGAAGTCATGGTTGACCATCAAAGAAAATATGCAGCTGGCTTATTAACTGAAGAAGAATCAACAAAAACATTCTGGCATGAAGTTTGGCGGAAAGTATCAAATATTATTCCTGAATATAAATATACGTGGATTGATGAACAATGACTGTTAGTGAGCCCCAAATGATAATCGATGATCGTTCCTTGGAAGAGATTATCATCAGCCCCACGTGTGGCAAATGTGTTCATTTACGGATAGGTGTCAGAGTTTCAGGGGTCAACACATGCGATGCTTTCCCGGAAGGTATCCCTGTAGAGATTTGGAAGGGCGCCAATGATCACAAAAAGCCTTATCCAGGCGACCATGGAATTCAGTTTGAGCCATTATGACATCCTATGGGATTTAAAAATGGTCCGGTACAACCATCTATTTTGAAGGCCGTGGAAATCCACAATCCATATATTGGTTAACAGCGTTAACTTATATGTGCCACATGGCGTGCATTATCCGTCAGCGACACCCACTGCAGCAATGCACGCCACAATTTACGTTGGCGAGGACATTTTTAGAACTATTGTGGATGATAAGGTACTATAGAACTCCTATATTCAATCGAATATTGAAAATAGTAGTATCCTATTGTGTATTACTATGGATTAATCCAAGTTTCCGATATTAATGTTGAGTTCTCCAAGTAGTACTCGAAAAGATCTTTAGCCCATTGACACGCTTTAGGGTTACAACAAAATATTTGGTTATAACTGTACTCATTCTTTTTAGAAAACAACTTCAAAACAAAGCAATTATCACTTAATGCTAAAGATAAAAATCCAATAGGCTCTTGATATAAATAAAATTTAGCCATCCCACTAATAATGAATTGTTTCAGTTCATCGTACCATTCATCTTTACATATTTGGAACAAATCCTTGTTCATTACAACTGAAATATTTACATTTTTTTCAACAAATTCAGAAATAATTGAAGGAAAACATGGGTGCACATAAGTAGCTATAAAGAACAGGGAACTTGATTCTTTAGCCATTTCAAGAAAATCCTTATTGATATCAAACATTTTGACCAAATTCGTTTCTATGATTTGACAAACTTTGATATCATTTATTCTATTCAAAAAATGAGGCGGTATGGAATCCAGATTATGTGTTTCCCAATAGTTTTTGTCAATGTTCATAACATCAGATGTATTTAAATTACGAACTATTTAGTCACATTCGTTGCTAAGAAGATGAATTAAATTCAGGTCAATCGGATATAATTCCATACTTCCTTTTTCAAAAATGTCCGAAACTATTGTTATATTTTCTTAAAACATGCTTGTAGGAAGTGACAGGGGTGCCGACAAGCACCCCTGCTATGGATATAGACCCATTGATGAGTGGGTCAAATTGGTTTGTGGCAAAATCTCAGTATAAATATTGAACTGATATTTACCTAATTACACTAATTAATAATACTATATAGTATAATTTAATGCCGTTTTTTAACACTTAATTGAATTGTAAGAAGCTATGATACTTTACTATAGAAGTGTGATATCAAAAAGAGCGCATGTTTAGCAGAAATGAGGCTTAAAATGATATTTTTTGCAAATACTGAAAATATTTCCGCAATCTTATATCGATTATAAGAAATGAGATTATTGTCTAGAGATTTATGAAAAAGTAGTAAAATAAGAAAATAATCTCTAAAATTATGTTGAAGAAAAATGTTATTTGTTAATAAAATATAGAAAAAGTTATAACTCTGTTACATAACATGAGTCTTTTAAGTAACATTCAAAAAGCTCTTTACCCCACTTAATCGCGCGGGGACTGTTGCATAAAAATTGTTTATGGTCGTAATTACCTTCACTGGTTAATAATCCTAAAAAAAGACATGAATCATTTAATATAAATGAGAATAAATGCATCTTGTGTGGATAAATGTAAAGTTTAACTTGTTTGTTGTTTACAAGTTTTTGTAATGATTCATATCTATCTCTCTTTAATTTCCTAAAAAGGCATGAATCAAATAGTAGAGATATATTTACCCCATGATCTATCAACTGTAAGAACAATTTGAGAAAACCTGGATAGAGCCCTGCCGCAGTGACATAGACAGAACTCGATAAAATGGATGTTTCATGAATCTCTTCATGGTAATCAAATATGTCTGAAAAATGAGGTTCGATTACTTTGTAAACCTCAATGTCATGCAAGCTTTTGATCAAATGTGGAGGGATAAAATCCAAATTTCTGTTACTGAAATAATTGTTTGCAGTGTCAATAAAACAATCTTTATGCAAAAAAGGTTTAGTAGACGCAAGAAATACCTTTCCTGCGCAGGTTATATTGTAAACTCTATTATCTTCAGTAATTAGATTGTGTTCCTTTAGTAATCTTATGTCACTAAGTAGTTTATCTCTGCTCATTCCTGCAGATATTATAAGGTCACTGTAATTTTTTGGCCCTTCATCTAAAAACAAGAGTAAATATTCACTCTTTGTAGATTCAATTACTTTTTGAAGTGAACTTTTTCTCATTAAAGTAATATCTCCTCTCACACGACCATTTTTAAGAAAACTGGTAAAAACTACTCTGAGATAAAGTTGACTTCCTCGGAAGTTATACCCATCTATTTCAAACTAATTATTGGGAGGGGACAGGGATGCAAGCAAGCATCCCTGTGTGGCTAAAACCTCAAGGAAGGTTTGAATTCTTGGGGAAAGATCTCTCCATATATGTAGCGAATTTCCCATGAGGGCTAAGCAATAATAATATATAGCATGATTTGGTGCCATCTTTCAACAGCCATGCTAATTGTAAAAGGCTATGATACTTTTCATGAGACACGTGGGTTTGAAAGGCAGGCATTTCCTGGCTCTGTGGAACTTCTCCATAATATAAAGTTTTTAGTGCCCATTAAATATATATCTTGTCAGTAAATAATTAAAACTAATGCATAGAGTCCAACGGAATAGTGCTCTTCAAAAACACGAACCTAATCTGCACTTTATTCTCAAGCACACACCTAATGCAATTGCCGTTTATGACGAAGACCTTCGATACATTGCTGTTAGTGACCGCTACCTTCAAGACTTTAATCTAAAGGAACGCGATATCATTGGCAAGCATCATTATGATATCTTCCCCGAACTGGCTGATAAATTGAGAGACATACATAAGAAATGTTTTTCGGGTTCAACAGAAAAAAATTATGAGGACTTTTTTGAAAAGCCGGACGGTTCAATCACATATAGTCGCTGGGAGTGTAGTCCATGGTACAGGGCAGATGGAGAGATTGGTGGCATAATCACATATATAGAGGACATAACTGAGCAGAAAAAGGCTCAGGATGAATTGAAAAAAAGGGAACAGCTTCTCAGCAATATATTAGAACTACTTCCAGTCGGTCTGTGGATTGCAGATAGCAATGGCAAGCTCCTCGGTGGAAATAAAAAGGGAGTTGAAATATGGGGTGCTGAGCCCAACGTGGATACTAAGGAATATGGGATCTTCAAAGCACGCGGGCTTCCTTCAGGAGAAGAGATAGCTCCAGATGACTGGGCACTCGCTCACACTATCAGAAAAGGAATTACTATTGTCGATGAGATGCTTGAAATAAAGGCCTTTGACGGAAAAAAGAAGATGATCTTGAACTATACTGCACCAGTGCTTGATGACCAGAACAAGATACAAGGAGCAATTATTGTAAATCAGGATATCACAGATTTAAAGCAAATTGAAAGCGATCTTCTAAAGAGCCAGGAAAGATTGTCTCTCGCCATGGACGCTGCAGAGTATGGTCTATGGGACATCGATTTGGACACGGAAGAGGTTTTTCTAAACACTCAGAGCCATAGAATACAAGGATATGAACCCGGAGAACTACCCACAACCATTGACTCCTATATGGAACTCTCACACCCCGATGACAGAGCTGCAGTTTACGATACAATACGCAGAAGTGTCGGCGAGTTAAAGCCTTTTCATATAGACTTTAGAATTAAGCACAAATCTGGTGAGTACACATGGGTTTCCAGTAAGGGTAAACCTATTGACGTCGATGCTGATGGTATACCCCATCGTATAATAGGTACCCAAGTCGATATAACTCCTCGCGTAAAAGCAGAGGAGGCCTTACTATATGCTAAACTCACCACCGACAATTCAAATCGTATCATGAACGAGATGCTGAAGAATATAACCCATGAACTCAAAACCCCACTTACAGCCGTTATTGGCTTCTCTGATGTTATATTAGAACAAAACTCAGAAAATCTCACTGAGAAGCAAAGGAAGTATATAGAAAATATCAATGAAGGCGGCCACCGTCTCCTATCTGTTATAAATAAAGTACTTGATTTTTCAAAATATAATTCAATTGGGATAGACCAACTTTCCCTACAACCGGTTAAAGTTCGTGAAGTGGTGTATGACACTGTAAATCTACTGGCAATAACTGCTTCTAAAAAAGGAGTGAAGGTGGATGTCAATGTTTCTCCCCATCTTCCTATAATATGGGCTGATGAGTACAAGATTACTGAAGTACTATACAACCTAATTGAAAACTCTATCAAGTTTTCAGGTACACAAGGCACAATAAAAGTTGAAGCTGAAAAATGGGGAAATGCAATTTTATTTTCCGTTTGTGATGATGGTATCGGTATTGCTAAAGAAAACCTCAACAAGATATTTGATCCTTTCATCCAGATAGATGGTTCTATTACAAGGAAATATGGCGGCACAGGGCTTGGGTTACCTTTGGCTAGAAGGTTTGTCGAGCTGCACGGTGGCAACATTTGGGTGGAAAGCGAACTTGAAAAAGGTAGCACATTTAGTTTTCAGATTCCTGCAGACTTAAAAATGGAAAAGGATGCCTAAACCTGTAAAGCCGCTCAGATATCTGTTATCAACACTGATTGCTGACGGTAATATTCAAAAAGTTCTTTCCCCCAATCAACAGCATCTGCAGTGTAGCAAACAAGTTGCTTATGGTCATAGGTTCCATCTTTACTTAGCAGCCTCATTGCGAGGCATGAATCGGTTACTTTGAAAGAAAGGAGCTGCATCTCTTCAGGACACACGTAAAGAGAAACCCGCTCATTTTTTATGATTTTTTGCAACCATTCGTGATTATCCCTTTTCGCTTTCTCAAAAAGGCTGGAGTCAAAGATAAGTAGTATATTTATTCCATTTTCTATCAGGTCAGAGTACATATCAGCAAAATTAGGATGAAGTGCAGCGGCTACCATAAAAAAAGATTGCGATGATAAGGACTTTTTATGAACGTCTTTATTGTAATCAAATATACTATGAAAATTGGGTCGGACCACCGTGCATAAATTTAAATGAGGCAGTTTTTTCAAGAGAGGGGGAGGAATAAAGTCCAAATTGATCTTCAGCCAGTATCCTTCCGCAGCGCGCATAAACTCTTCAATACGTAAAAGAGGCTTCAGTTTTTCAGAGATTAATTCCCCCAAAGTAGTAAGCCTATAAACATCATTTTCCGGAGTTACAAGATACCATCTTCGAAGTAATTCGATGTTAGTAAACACTTGTTTTTCAGTTTTTCCGAGGGATTCTATTAATTCCTCAAAACGTTTTGGACCGCCGTCCAGAAATAAAAGTAAACTCCTGTTTTCTTCAGATGCAATTATTGTCTGCAACGATATCCTTTCCATCAAACAAGTATGCCTCCACCCAAACAAGTTGTTTTTAAAAACAAGTTCATTAGAAGTTTTTCATGCGCATTTACAAGTACATGAGAATTTCACCTATACACTAGATGGAACATTTTTCACATACATATATATACCCTCTCTGAAAATCACGTTCCAACATTATTTTTAATTATATTAGTGCTACTTACTGGAGAATAATTATGCAGTAATATGTTAAATTATTCAATATCCACAACCTCATTCTCAAACTGCGATTTTTCACAAACACTTAGGGAAATCTATGCAATGAATGGGACTGAGTGTGTATAAACTTTATATAGTGGGTGCATTTATCCTTCAGTGCTAATGGTAATTATCGAAGGCACCGCCTTTCCATTAGACACTCTGAACAAAAACGGCTGGGGCGTACCTGCCTCCGAAGCAGACAGTGCTATCTCTTCTCTCAAAAACGCTGTCATTCGTGTATGCCCGCGAGATTCTCCCCACGGCTGCGACTATTCTGAGGATCCGAAAGCTGAGATCGGCAGGGTTCTTGATGCCTGGAAGGAAAACGACCGCATCAGGGCCCGCGCCGAGATTACTGATCCTGTAGCATCACAGAAGATATCAGAGGGCACCTGGCCCAAGAAATGGAGTGTCTACAGCAAAGCAGCTGCTCTGAAGAACGGCTGGGCTCACGGTGTCACCAACCGTTCCCTGACGCTTGTGACAAATCCTGCATGGGACGAATCAACGTGGGAAATAGCCGCATCTGACGACGGTCAGATTGGAATTCGATTTTTCGAACAATTTTCAATAGTAGCATCGGTAGATGATACCATGACTGAAAACAACACACCTCCAACCGGCGGGGTATCTCCTGCCGAGCTTGACAAGCAGATAGCTGACAAGCAGAAAGAGATCGACGACCTCAAGGCCTCCAATGGTACCTTGACCGAACAGATAACTACCCTCACCACTGAGGTTGAAGGGCTCAAAACCGTCGCAGCTTCCAAAGATGCTGAACTCTCTAGGCGCATTACAATGGAAGAGGCTCAGAAACTGATTGCATCTGCTATAGCTGCCGACAAAGAAGTAAGGGACAGAGAAGCAGTTCTTGAGAAGCTCACAGCTGCCAGGAAGGAGCTCAGCCTTGAGACCAGGCCTGAAGACTACAAGAACCTCACTGCTGCTGACCTCGAGAAGATGGTAGATGAGTTTGGCAAGATCAAGCTCTCAGCTGCAGCTCCGGTAAAGTATCCCAGTGCATCAGGCTCGGGAACAGTAGGAAGATGGGACAGCAAAAAAGGCGAATGGGTGGTGTAAAAGATGGCATATTCAGGCGTTGTCAAACCCAATAACAAAATTGTAGCCGGGGGCAATCCTCTGGTTCAGGAACTGAAAATTGAAACAGCTGCAAACATGTACCCAGGAAGGCTGGTCAAGAAAGGCACCAACGACGATGATATCGTGGTCAATACCGCGGGAGGTAACGCAGTAGGGTGGCTTGGATACGAGCAGACCAATCCAGTGTTCATGCCAACAGATGTAGATACCATCTATATCCAGAATGACATGGCAGCTGTTCTCAATGGTGGGCACTTTTATGTAGTTGGCAGACTGGCATCTGGCCAGAACGTAACCAAGGGCACTCCACTCGTGGGTGCTGCAAACGGTGAGCTTTCCGCCGCGACATCTCTTGTAATTGATTCTGGCGCTACCCCGGTTACATCCGGAGCAGCAAACGGAGCGATAGTCAGTGGTTCCATCCCAGACGAAGGACTTGTTGTTGCGATCGCACAGCAGTCCGTGGACGCATCCATTGCCGCAGCCGACATAGTAGTACTGAGTCTCATCTGAGGTGATCTCATGACAAACGCATTAGCAACATTTTCAAAAGAAATAGACATCAAGCTGGTTGAACCGCTGAGGAATGTGCTGAAGGGTAGAAAACTCGTGCACGTCACGCCTGAAATGGGATTCGGTATCACCTCCGTTGACTGGGGAAAGATTACCGACGTCAGTGACGGCCATGTATCTTATGGCTTCCGTGATGGGAACATAGACAAGATCGACGTTGCCCTCAACAACTCAAAAGTACCGGTCTACTGGAAGGACTACGCTGTGGACAGGCGCATATACGAGAGCTGGATGACCAAGAACATTGATGTCGATGCCGCATCTGCACTCTCAGCTGCATACAAGGCAGCAAAAGCAGAGGACACTGCTATCATCATGGGTGTAGCCAACGACGGCACAAACTATGATCTTAACGGCCTCTACCAGGGAGCTGGAAATGATTTCAGCACATCTGCAGACTTTGCTACCTTTGGCAAGGCCACAACTGCCCTGGCTGGAGCATACGAGCTCATGGATGACGATGGTATCCCGGTTGACAGCCTGCCATTCAACATGTGCCTGGCGAGCACCCAGTACCAGCAACTCATGTCAATCCGCAACACAAATGGACTGAGAGAAAAACAGGACATCATTGACATGCTTAATGGCGGAGAGATATTCTCCAGCAATGCCCTTACTGCAGGCACAGGGTTTGTAGCACCGACTGCAGCGGTAGGAGAACCATACATGGACTTCTACATGACCTCTGACTTCAGGACAGAGCACGGTGTGGACTCCAAGCACCCCGACACCGGCGATCTCAACGGGCGTGTCTACTCTGCAGGCATCCTGAGGATCAAGCAGAATGTAGCTATCTGCAAGCTGAGTAACATCTGAGGTGATACTCTGGTCCGTGCTCTGGTACTTGTGAGTCATCTGGCAATCGACCTCGAAGACAAGGATACGATGCTCAGGAAAGGGGACACATTTGAGTGTCCCCCGGAGAGGGTGAAGAAGCTCGGGAACTCTATCAGGGTCCTTGAAGATATCCCGCCTGCTGTTATCGAGGAAGAAGCGATCCCACCTGATGAGCCCAAGAAGCCCAAGAACAGAAAAACGGCGGTGTGATCCATGGACAAGCGCGTCGTAGTCGTATCTCTTGTACTGGTGGCTGCAATTGCTGGGGTATCTGTACTTCCTTCAGATGACCCAGCTAGCATGAACAAGACCATCACAGGCATCAATGGAACGAACTCCATTACTATGGTGTTCGATGCTGACAACACAACCATGCAGCTGTACGGATACGACGAGCTTGACCGGGAAACGTTCAGTGTTACATATATCATTCCGGAGAAATGACCATGGCACTCTGTACTGTGGATGATGTCAGGGCCCTTGTGGATCCCAAAACCCTCACCGATGATGATATCACTGGAATCATAACACATACAGAGAGCATCGTCACCCTCACAACTGGTGGAAGTTCGAGTTCTACTGATACAAGACTTGTTCTGGCCTGCACTCACCTGGCAGCTGCTATGACCCTGCAGAAGATGAAGTTCACAGGGGAGCTGGCTGCACAGCTCAAGATGGGAAGTGAAGCTCAGTACA
>NZ_JAUXNK010000098.1 GCF_030682845.1 Methanolobus sp.
GACTACAGGAACTTGGCATAACTCAGAAATACGCTACAGGAACTAGCGGAATTGGTGTTTGTTAGTCTCCATAAAAGGCCCATAAACACTAACGCCCCCGAGATACGGGAAAAGGAAAGAACCAAAGAACTTCTTTCGTAATAACCTGGATCGATGAAAAGGGAAGCCCCTTCCTTCAGGGAGGGGAGGTTCACCAGTGCTCCATAAGTTAAACGCCAATCCACCATAAGCTTGGGTTCTTGGTCCGACTGGTTCGGACAAAGTCCCACTATTTAGAATTTTTTTTATTTTGATAACGATTGAGAAGCTCTGCATAATCACTTCATCTGAAAAGGTGAAAGCTGAATTGAAGAGTATTTAATCATTAAGAACATATTTTTTGTAATCGATTTTTAGACATCAGTCTAAATAAATATGAATATTATCTAAAATGTCGACAAAATAATACCTTTACTTAAACTAAGCGGTAAACAAAGGGCATGTATAGTTATACATTAGTAATAAAAATACAGTGTTTACCATGTGAACACAATTTGCACGGCAAAATAAGAGAAGGAAAGGAAAAAAGAGATTATATACAAATTAATATATAATATAAATAAGGCAGATGAACTAAAGACAAGTTGTTATAAAACAATTCTAGTTGTGCTCAACGAAAGTCATATTTAAACGTACCCCTCGAATATCGCTACTTAACGAATATAATGAGTAAGATAACATATTACTTTCAAAATATAATGACTTCTAGGGCCGTTTTTTAAGAAAAAAAATGTTATCAGAAGAGACTCTATGAAAATATACACACTATATTTATTAAAAGTATTATATAAATACTCAAAACCGCTAGGTTTATATACAAACTTAGATTAGGTAACTGTGTGGAAAGATGAAGTTGGCCACAGGCTGATAATCACTGCAGAAGAATTGTGGAGATTCTTATGCGGCAAAGAGTGCCTGGGACTGGCTGAAATCCATCTGCTGCTCTGATCGTGAATCTTTTGAACGATAGAGTAGCATAGAAGATCAATCTAGATACTAAGGAGGTAGAATAGATGGATATAGACCCAACCAAAATTTTAGTCAGGTACAATGTGCAGAAAGAGAAAGCACAGTCACCTGAACAGCTGGCAACCGAAATGTTCCCGAAAACTGAGCCTGGAAGATCAGTCGCTAAGGCTATATTTGAGGGAGAAGAGGACGACGTTATCGAGGCCTTAGAGAAGGCAATAGAGAAGGGTGCAAACCCAATAAAACTCATTGACGAAGTACTCATGCCAGGAATGAAGATCGTTACCGACCTGTATGACCAGGGCGTAGTTTTCCTGCCAAACGTTATGATGGCAGCTGACGCAATGCTCGAAGGTATCGAATACTGTAAAGAGACAGCAGGAACATCACCAAAGCCAAAGGGCACAATTGTATGCCACGTAGCAGAAGGCGATGTACATGACATAGGAAAGACAATCGTAGCAGCACTCCTCAGAGCTGCCGGATTCGCAGTTGTCGACCTTGGCCGTGATGTCCCAGTCGATGAAGTCATTGCAGCTGTAAAGAAGGAGAGCCCAATGATGCTCACCGGAACAGCATTGATGACAACAACCATGTATGCATTCAAGGAAATAAACGACAGACTCCTCGAAGCAGGCATCAAGGTACCATTCCAGTGCGGTGGCGGAGCAGTCAACCAGGACTTCGTCAGCTCATACCAGCTCGGAGTATATGGTGAAGAAGCTGCAGATGCACCAAAGATGGCAAACGCAATACTGGCAGGCAAGGGCCTTGCACAGCTTAAAGATCAGTTCCACATGCACTAAGGAGAGGTGAAGCAAATGGTTAAAAGATACACTTCCATGGCATACAAGAATGCTGACGATATGATTTTCGGAACTGCTATACACCCGGTAAAGGCTGAACTCGGATTAGAGGTCGGAGCCGGATACGTTACAGCAGAAGTTAACTATGCACCAAGGCCAGAGGCCGGTGTCTCCAAGGAGAAACTCGTATCAGAATACCGCAAACTGACAACTGACATCCTCGCAAGGGCTGTACAGATTGGTTTCCCAGCAGTATCACTTGAGACAGAACACGTAGAGCAGATGACCAACAACCCAACATGGGGAGGAGAAATAGCTCACGTACAGAAGACAATCCTCGAAGAATACCACGAAGAATACGGCATAAAGTGTGGTCTCAGGCACACCCCTGGTGACATACGTGAAGACCGTGACCTGCTTGCACTGATCGGTGGCAAATATGACAAACTCATGGAGTCATTCGAAGCAGTAGCAGACGGCGGCGCAGACTTCCTGTCAATCGAGACAATGGGTGGAAAGGAAATCCTCGACTACTCAATCCTCAGGAACGATGTACCTGGTATGATCTACGCAATCGGCTGCCTCGGCGGAATCGACATGGGTATGATCTGGACCGACATCAAGAAGATCGCAGTCAAGAAGGGCAGAATTGCAGCCGGTGACACAGACTGTGCACAGGCAAACACTGCAATGTTCATTGCCGGTGGTCTCCTTGAAAAGAACCTCGCACACACCCTCGCAATCCTTGCAAGAGTGCTGGCTGGTTCAAGGACACTTGTAGCATACGAAGCAGGCGCACAGGGCCCAGGAAAGGACTGTGGTTATGAGAACACCATAATCAAGTCCATCACCGGATGCCCAATCGCTCAGGAAGGAAAGTCCGCAACCTGCGCACACGCAGATGTCATGGGTAACCTGACAATGCAGGTTTGTGACCTCTGGTCCAACGAGTCCGTCGAATACCACGGTGAATTTGGTGGTACAAGCGTACAGTGCTGGTCCCAGACCCTGAACATGGATGCAGCCCTTATGAACGTTGCAATCCAGACCGGAAATGCAAAAATGCTCCGTGACATGATGTGCCTCTCTGACAAGTACAGAGACCCACAGGGCTATGTCCTTGCATACGACAACGCATTCAAGGTAGGCCAGGCAATCGTCAAGGACGGAAACGACCTGTACCTCCGTTCAAAGAACGCTGTCGTTGAAACTATCAAGATTCTGGAAGCATCCAAGAAGGAAGGCAAACTCGTGATGTCCCGCTTTGAGCAGAATGCACTTGCAGACGCAAAGGCATCTGTCGAAGCACTGACCAACGAGTCCTCCACCTTCATGAGCGACAGTCTCGCGAAGTACAAGGCAGAAGAACCAAGATTCAGGCCAGAAGCCAACTACAAGTTCTAAATCTAGAACTTGTACTTTTTTCTTTTTTTAGTATTCTTATTAACATATCGCTCTTTTATAATAATTGACAATTTGCTAATGCTTACTTGCAAAGTTAAGTCAATTCAAGATATATAAGGTGGACAGCCCTATCTTAATATTAGCGTACTCTTAGATCCCTGGGATAACCTACACCTACAACTATCAGTTTTGTTTCCAGCGGGTCGTATTTCCAGCCCTCGGGAGAGTAACTCATATGAGTGACCTCCACCTCCAGATTCTCCTTACTTACCCCGCAGTCACCCATATATTCGGTAACCATCTTTTTCCCAAGCTCTTTTGAGGAATTAACTGCTTCACTATAAGTCCTGAACTCTCCCCTGCCAAGAGGAGAGAAAGTATAGAATCCGGCATCCGGTTCAGCCACAGAGATCATCCTTATGATAAACTCTATCCTTTTGATCCCCTTACCAAAAAGTGCACCTGCGGCGTTTCCGACCTCAGCATAGTCCGGAACAATGATGTCAGCATCGATAACACTAGCAAGTTCCTGAGTGAGAGCCCTCACCGGCCCCCCCAGTAATACTACAGGAACATCCACCTTGAATCTTGCAGGGAATTTTCCGTCCACGATTCTTTTAATCCCTGACCTTTCGACATCCGGTAACAGAAATGACATCAGGTTAAAGGCCATGTTCTTTGCAACCATGTTCTTGACCATGGAGCTGAACTCCGATTTATCCATCTTGTTCATGCGTCCAAGTTTTTCAGCTCCAAGAGCTGATGCTTCAGCATCCCAGTGGACATAGTCACCAAGAACATGCAGCGCATCAGTGGGCGTGAAACCTACTGGCTGAATTAACCTTTTCTGTATCAGAGAATCAAGAACAATACTTGAAGGATACTTCTTTGAAAGTGAAATTATTTCATCCAGGGACATTGGTTCATCACCAAGCACATCCAGTACTGCAGTCTCGGACTCATTAAGATCGGAAGCCTTAAAGCCGGACCTCATGAAGAACTTAGTCGGCTGCACGTTCCAGTCGAGCATGTGCCTTGGAGGAGTCACACTCTTTTGCAGCTTCTCCATGAAAGAAGGATATCGGGCAGCAGCAATACATAGAGGAATGACTCTCCTTGGACCGATGAATATCGTTTTAGACCGTGTCCATACATGACTGTCACCGCCCATGGCAGAGGTTTCCATCCTTGTTGCCCGGACCCGCGTTCTCCACCCGCCGACCATGGCACCGGCATCCGTTAGTTCAGGAACACCATCATATACAGCCGAAACATCCGTACTGGTCCCACCAACATCTATTACAGCACAGGTATCACAACCAGAAAGGTAAGATGCACCCACAAGACTTGCAGCAGGGCCGGAAAATATAGATTCTACAGGTTTTTCCAGAGCCTCTTTCAATCCAACGACCGTACCATCACACTTCAACATGAGTAATTTTGCATTGATATTCCTTCGCTTGATTTCATCCATCACGGATTGGATAAAGTGATTGGATATGGGCAGCAACTGCGCATTCAGTGCTGCAGTTACAGCCCTTTCGTATGCACCCAGCTCCTGGGAAAGTTCATGCCCGCATACAACCGGCATTCCGGTCAATTCATGAACAAGAGTACGTATGACAATTTCATGCTCAGGGTTACGGATACTGAAAAATGCGGAAACTGCAAACGCAGCAACTTCGTTTTTAACCTTCAAGGCAAAATTCCTGATCCTTTCAACATCCAGTGGCAGAACTTCCTCGCCATTGAAACTGTGGCCGCCGTCTACAAGAACGGTATGCTTTGCAGGGAATTCCCCTTTTATTGGATGCTCACCCACCAGGATAAGTGCAACCGGGCTGCCTGTGCCTTCAAGCACAGTATTGGTGGCAAGGGTTGTTGAAACCGATACAAGGCTTACTTTTCCGATATGCTCCTGCTTCAGGCCATCAATTGCATTCTTTATACCATTTATGAGATCAGGGTATGTTGTAAGTGCCTTGCTTGAGCTCACAATAGAACTATCAGAATTCCTGACCAGAATTGCATCAGTATAAGTACCCCCTGCATCTATTCCAAGACTGAACTGCATGATAGTGAACTCCTATAAGATCCGGACCTGGCCACACCTGTAAGACCAGAATAAAGCGCTATTCCAAGTAGAACAACTTATGTTAAGATCTTTACGAACACAGTCAGCCATTATAGTAAAGTAATCTAAAAAAGAAAGAGAGTGACATGGCATAGATAAAACTATGTCATGCCAGAGAATTTAATTTATGCGGAGAATTCGTCTCTTGCTGTAACCATTGCCCTGATGTTGGAGCACTTTGTGTCCGGTGCAATTCCACAGCCAGGAGCAAGTACGTCAACACCGTTTTCAAGAGCCTTCTTGGAGTCAGCCTTGACCTTAGCCTCATCGCCTGAAAGCAGAGTGAACGGGCTTGAAACATTACCGCAGATAGTTACCTTGCCGGCAACTTTTGTCTTTGCTGCTGCGAGGTCCTTGACCTTCTCTTCAATACTGATTGATGCAAAGTGACAGTCTGCCATCATTTCGAGAATAGGGGACACATCGCCACATACGTGGAGAATCATTGGTGCATTGACACCGTCTGCAAATCTCTGCAGTACTGGCTTGAGAATGGTACCGAATGTCTCAGGGGCCAGGAGGTCAGGGGATGCTACCGGATCTGGTACGCTGATGACATCTGCGCCTGCTTCTACAAGGGCGTTTGCGTACTGTATGCATGCGTCACATGAAAAGTCGAGAATTGTCTGGAAAGCCTCCTGGTCCTTTATGGACCACTTCATGAACTTCTTGACACTTGCGAGGTCGGATGCAAGGGTTACCGGACCTTCCATACCGGCTATTAAAGGAACGTCGTCTCCGAGCTTTGCTCTGATGATCTTCATAGCTTCAAGAACGACGGGTATCCTGCCCTGTGCAAGGAGATTCTCAGGCATCTGAAGGTTTTCAACACCCTTGGGGTATGGGTGGTCTGTGACAGATGGCTGTCTGTTCTTTGTACCCATATTGACTGTACAGCCCATTGCCTCTGCCAGAACGGTAAGGCAATATGGAGCCCTTACACCCTCAAGACCACATTCTGTGTATGATGCCATTGCAAGGTCGGCCATCTTCTGTGCATCGCTGTGTGCCTCAGGCCATGCAGCGCCAGTCTTATCCATAAGTTCAACGATAGCAGTCTGTGTTACAGATACGACCGGAACTTTATCGACTTCTTCACCTTTCAATGCTTTGATAAACCTTTCTTTCATGTTCATAATGAATCCTTCTCTATTGAGTAGATTTTAGTCATTCTGATTTGCGTTACATCAGATATAAAACTATTGGATTGAAGCCGCTTTCACTTACTTATACTTGGAAACCGTGGGAGGAAAGCATACAGCGGAGCAATGGGAATCACACAAACTACTGAAAAGTATGCTAAAAATGCAAAGCTCTAACCCCAGAATCTCTTGTTCTTGGCATAGTTTCGCTCTGCCACAAGGATGTCACGATAGAAAGCCTCCTCATCCTGTCGCATTTTTTGTATGACCCGTGTCGCCATTTCCGGACCGACACCCCGGCTTGCAAGGGCAATAACAGCCTGCTTCCCATGAGTCATAACGATATTGGCATTCCGGTACACTTTCCTGACACGTTTAAGTTCTTCTCCTGAACTCACTTTCTCCTGCTTTTGTACCAGTTTTATCTCTTCTTCTTCCCAAGGCTTCAGGGAAGCGATCATCCTGGAATCACATACAGGGCATATAATGTTTTCCGGAACGTTCTTTACCTGTCTGCGCGAGGTCCATTTCTTACAGTGAACGCAGAAGAGTATCACCCTGTCGTTCATGATCCTATCCTTAAGTGCCATTACAATGGACCTGTCGGCCTTCTCGGGTGCCACCAAGTCTCGCTTCATAGAAAAACCCGCTCTTCCCAGAGGAGTGGAGGGACTGATGACAACCTGTATCCTGCCGGCCGAAACACCTTCCAGCACTTCAGTAGCCCGCTTCACATCCAGCATGGTGTGGAATATTTCCCTGATTACCTCATCATACATCGCCGTGTCCCTGTAGATATCAAGCAGTTTTTTCATGCTTATCCGGTCATAATCGATGTCCTTGCTCAGGGCGCCAAATTTCCTGGCCACATGCACCATCTTCCATTTCATCAGGGAAGTGTTCTTCAGGGTCATCTCAATTATCGGCTCGATATGCTCCGGCTTTATCTCCCTGAGAAGGTCAGAGATCTCTTTCGCTTTTATCCTTCGCGGAAGCTGCAATCTTATCCTGTAGGGATCTATCTCCTGGGACACACTGCTTCCGTATCTTGCAGCAAGCAGGGACGTCAGGACCTTTGCAAGGGTCTCATTGACATTATGCCCGAAACAAGCATTGATAAGGACAGCTTCCCCATCATTCTCTATCACGAGCATACCTGCATGCGGGACCGGGAAATCACCTTCAGTATGTTCTCTGACAAGAGACACCAGCGTCTTTGCACCTGTGACATCCACAGGGTAGGCGTTACGTATAAGCTCAACTATCTCACCGTCCTCCCGGCCTTCAAGCACCTTTGCGGCAATAGCCTGACGGATCAGGCCCACCTCTCCGGCAACCTCAAAAGGCACGGGTATCTCCTCACCCACCCAGCTTGGTATCTCTCCCATCCCACGCACAGGTTCGACCTTTATCCTGTCCCTGTCACTGCTCATCTCAATGACCCGCCACATATCGCCCTTGGTTATGAAGACCGCACCCGGGGAAACAAAGTTGATCACAAAGGCTTCGTCAAGCACACCCACTGGTCTACCGGTGACGATATCGAATATCTCGTACTTCTTTTCATCCGGTATCATGGACAGGTTATCATAATAATACTGCCAGCTCTTCTTCCGGCGTGAAAGGACATCTGACCCCTCCTCATTCCAAACCATGCGGTAATCATTGATCTGTGAGATTACTTTCCGGAGGGTTCGCTCGCTAAGATCCTTGAAAGGATATGCGCGCTTAAGGATAGTGAACACCTTTTCAATGTCCACGTCGCCAAAATCTATCACCAGGCCCGATATCTGGTTTGCCAGCACGTCAAGGGAATTCATGTGAGGAGATATCGCCTCCACCTTCCCGCCCAGTGCGAGCTTGCATATAGCCATGCTCTCAGCCACATCATCAGACCCGATAGTCAGGATAGTACCCCTGGAGATCTCATGTATCCTGTGGCCGGCACGCCCGACACGCTGCAGGAGCCGAGATACCTGTCTTGGCGACCCATACTGTACAACATGGTCGACATTACCGATGTCTATACCCAGCTCCATGGATGACGTACATATCAGGCCCCGGAGGTCCCCGCTCTTGAAGGACTCCTCAGCCTCGATGCGGGAGTCCACTGACAGGGAACCGTGATGCACGCCTATGGGCAGGCCAAGCATCTTAAAACCGGCCGCTAATGCCTCGGCACTCTGGCGGGTGTTCACAAAGACCAGCGTAGAGATGTTATTCTCAACGATGTCCCGGATACACCGCAACTGGGATGCAAACTCTGCTTCCGAGCCAACCTTGCCTCCTATCACAATGTCTTCATCAGTCACCGAAGGACTCACTACATTGAAGTCAAGCAATTTAAGCATAGATACTGACACAACAGTGACCTTGCGGTCCGTGCCTGCCAGGAACTTTGCGATCTCTTCCGGATTGCCCACTGTTGCCGAGAGCCCTATCCTCTGGAACTCACCTGACAGTTCCACAAGTCTCTCAAGGCCAACAGCAAGCTGAGTGCCACGTTTTGAAGATGCCATCTCATGTATCTCATCCACCACAACATGGGTCACAGACTGCAGATTCTTGCGCAGGCGGGAGCCTGTGAACATGGCCTGAAGGGTTTCGGGAGTCGTTATCAGGAAATCAGGTGGCTTGCGTGATTGCTTCTGCCTTTCATACTGGGACGTATCCCCGTGGCGCACCTGCACATCGATACCCAGCTCAGCCCCCCACCATTGTATACGGGAGAGCATGTCCCGATTGAGTGCCCTGAGTGGTGTAATATAGAGTGCCGAGATGCCGGCACGCTGTTCCTGACTCTTGGCAAGGATGGCGTTGAATATTGGAAGCACTGCGGATTCGGTCTTACCGGAGCCTGTGGGAGCTATCAGGAAAGTGTGATCACCCCTTAGAATAAATGGAAGGACCTTTTCCTGAGGTTGTGTGGGAGCTTCAAAACCCTGTTTCCTGAGAGCTTCCTGTATCCGCGGGTCCAGTTGATCGAAAATGTTCCCAAAACTCATTTTTTAATAACCTTCCTTTTACGTTTTCCAGTGCTGTGCCGGCTCTCTTCCAGTCTGCGGATATGTCTGAGAGCCCCAAGGCAGGTCCCGTCAAGAAGATAGACCTGCGCATTATCTATATCCACAGCGCCCGAAGAGAATATCGGACCCAGAAGGTCGTCATCAAGGGATTCATTGAACGCCACGCCTCCGCACAGCTCGTTGAATGAAGGAATGATGATAAGTTCAGGCACATCCTTGCCTTTACGCAGCTGCATCCCGGAATCCCGGAAATGTTCCCCCAGAACATCCATATTGAGCTTTGTCCTGATCCAGCTTTGCTCCGTTACCGAGTAGCCGAGAGAATCAGTGAAACGGATGGTAGGATGATTATGAGCCGTAACGATGTACTGTGCACAAAGCAGGGACGGATCCGGCCAGGTATGACCATGGAAGTAAGCAACTCCTTCTATGACAGAGCCACGCACCGGATGGATTCGGATGTCCGGCCTCCGGGGAACCAGATGCTCGATGCCTCCGTCATGATTCCCCGGAAAGATGTCTATCTGAGCATGTTCTGCCAGGGATTCCAGGAAATATGGAATCTCATCCCTTTCCTGCCATGATATCTGGGGTACATTGTGCTTGAGGTCTCCCAGCAGGATGATCCTGTCAGGTGATTCCTGCCTTATGTATCCGAGTATACGCTCAAGCCCGTGCTTCATGCGGCTGGGAATTGATATTCCGCTCCGATATAGATCCCATTCTATTCCCAGATGTATATCCCCGACTACAAGTGCCGTTGTCGTACTCCTGACAATAAGCGCAGGCTCATCAATCACAGGTTCGAGTTCTATTACCATTTTAACCGAAGATCATTTTTGTTCTTTAGCCATTATGTCCACTTTCTCGGAAAGCGATTCGACGGTGGCTCTCATCTCGCGGAGTTCCTTTTGCATCTCCAGTATAGTATTATACATAGGACTGCGGTCATCCTTAATAGCCTGCTCCTGAGAGAACTTCTGCTTGCTCGGGAAAACATAGACGTAAGTCAGCCACATCCCGATGAATGCGACTGCAGATAACCCAAACAGGAACAGCAGGTAATTGGGGAAAAGTGTCCTCATGTAGCTATCCCCCGAACTGTAGTACTGTAGCCTTGTGATCATAAGAAAGTTCAGTATCGAGAACAGGAACATTGTCTCACCCACAATGATGAGCAGGCCACCAATCTGGGTGGACATCTTCCTCTGCTTCGGGATGAGCCGATCAATTATGGAACTCATGAAGGGATATTGTGCCGTTATAGTTATTTAGATTATGTACCGGGATTGTGCAAGTCCATTTAAACGGGCATCACGAATGATATAAGATCACATGAACAAAACAGAAGAACCGGACCAAATTTATGCAAGGAGCCGGGATAAGATGAAGAAAATTTTGCATATGAGGGGGAATGGTCTAGAAGAAACCTTAAAGAAGAAGGCTGCCATAGAACCAACAAAACATAGATAGAGATGATATTAAATGGAACATCATTCACCTGAGGAAAAACTCCAGCACCCGATAAACCATGCAAGGATCACAGAGGGTATGGATGTTGACTCGCTTGTCCAGGCTATGTGCGGATGCGCCTTCGGTGCCGGGAAACTGGCCGATGCTGTGGATATCTACCATGAGATGCTGGCCGGGGGCTCCACCAGCTTTTTCGGACTTGCCGGCGCCATGGTGCCTGCAGGCATGCGCTGCATTGTCGCGGACCTGATAAAGGACGGCTACATCGACGTGCTCGTTACCACCGGAGCCAATATGGTGCATGAGATCGTGGAATCAATGGGGCTGCACCACTACAAAGGATGTTCGCAGTGCGATGACATCGAGCTCAAACATGAGGAGATCAACAGGATATATGACGTTTATCTCCCTGAGCCATATTTTGTGGATTTTGAGGAAAAGATGCAGGCCATCTTCTCCGATATGGGCAGCGAGACCATATCCATCAGACAGATGATGACGCATATCGGCAATCACATCGATGACAAGGATTCCATACTGAAGATAGCAGCGGATATGAATGTGCCCGTGTTCTGCCCGGCTATCCAGGACTCCATGATAGGACTGCAGGCATGGCTTTACAAGCAGAAGAATCCCCTGAAGGTTGACGCCTTTGAGGACATGCGGGAGATCATCGATCTGTGCTACGAGGCAAAGAGGCCCGGAGCATTGCTCATAGGAGGCGGCGTCCCCAAGAACTACATCTTCCAGTCAATGCTCATCACACATCAGGAATTCGAGTATGCCATCCAGCTGACCATGGACACACCTGAGACCGGTGGCCTGAGCGGCGCAACCCTGGACGAGGCGCGCTCATGGGGTAAAGTAAGCGAAACCGCACGCTCAGTTACTGTGCATTCTGACGCCACGATAACCCTTCCGATACTTGTTGCAGCTGCAAGGAGCAGGCTTGCAAAAGAATAGAATAATAAGTAGTTCCGCTGAATAAGAACAGGCACATGGAGCATACAGGGAGTACACTCATGCAAAAGAACACACGACTTATACTCGCGCTGGACGTGCTGGATAGCGATGAAGCTCTAAGGATATCCGGGGATGTGGCAGGATACGTGGACGCCATCAAGGTCGGCTACCCCCTTATACTTGCGACCGGACTCGGGATAATAACAGAGTTGTCAAAATATGCACCCATCATCGCAGATTTCAAAGTTGCGGACATTCCCAACACCAACCGCCTTATCTGCGAGCAGGTCTTCCGGGCCGGTGCAGATGCTGTCATCATCCAGGGCTTCACGGGGCATGACAGCCTCAGGACCTGCGTGGAACTGGCAAAGAGCAGCAACAAGGATGTTTTCGTGGTCACCGAGATGAGCCATCCGGGTGCACTTGACTTCATGCAGGCTGCAGGTGAAGCTATTGCGAAGATGGCTGCAGATGAGAAAGCTTCCGGCGTGGTTGCCCCTGCAACACGCCCCGAGAGAGTAAGGGAAATAAGGAAGATAATAGGTAACAAACTGACAATAATCTCCCCTGGAGTTGGTGCGCAGGGAGGAAGCGCTTCCGATGCCATCAAAGCTGGTGCCGACTGGGTAATTGTGGGCAGGAGCATCTACCAGGCAGAAGAACCGGCGAAAGCTGCAGCAGATATCGTTGCCTATATAAAGACCGTGATTTGAAAAGAGGACTTTTCCGCAATGGCGGCAAAAAAAGGTTAAAAGTAAAGAAAGATTAAAGAAAGATGTGCCTGTGATGAGAAAACCGTTCTGATTTATGATGAACCCTATGAGTACTGAGGCACATTTATTCGTACTTACGCTTATTACTACTTTCTGACCACATAATGTATTTCTGATATTCACTCCGACAGTTCCATATTCATTTTAAGTATATGGGAGAACATTTCGTGTTTCCTTGCATCTGACATGGCGTCTTCAAGAGTCCTCTGCATTTCTTTCAGGGAATCCTCAAGGCTTTTAATGTAGATGGACTGTTGCTCAAGCCTTGTGTTAACTTTCCGGATGTCCAGATGCTGGCGATGGAGAGTGACATGTGTTCCGATCTCCTTTTCTGTGGTCCCCAGGAGATCTTCAAGTTCTTTGCGGCGGGACTCAAGTTCATTGAAACCCGATTCAAGGTCACTTTCCAGCTTAGAGGTGTCTTCACGTTTGAGCCTGATACTCTCAAGTTCCAATCCCAGTGAAGCTTTCTCGGACTCGATCTCACTTCTCCATGAGACTACTTTGGCTTCCTCAGCCTCAAGTTCCCTCTTACCCACATCTATTTCAGATTGTTTTTGCCGGATAACATCCTCTTCACCGGATATGGAAAGCTTTTGCTCTTCAAGTGCCGCACGTCTCTCCTCAAAGGACCTGAAATCTTCCTCATACAAAGAAACAGAGGCCTGCAGCTTATTGTTGTCCTCTGTATAGATACGGAGGTTTTCTTCATACTCAAGGAGGTTCTGCTGGTAAATCCCGATGTCCTTCTCAAAGGCACATACCTTTTCCTGGAACTCCGCAGACCTTGAATTGATCCTGGCGATCTCCATATCCACAAGCTTGCGGGACTCATATACCGTAAGCTTCCTTTTTCCCAATGCATACTCCTTTTTCACCTGCTGAGCCAGGAATTCTTCAAGTTCATGTTGCTTCTGCCGGAAAAGAGAGTAATTATCATCATACTTCTGGGTAAGCTGTGCAAGCATCTGCTCGTTCTCTTCATGGGTCTGCGCCCTCATTTCGTGAGCCGCCATAGCAGCCTCAAGTTCTGCGGTCTGCGGTATCAGTCTGGAGAATTCGCTCTGGACCTGGTCTTTTATTTCCATGATACTGGAGCTTTTAGAATTGAGCAATGACTCTTCATTCTCCAGCTCCTCCCTGAGCGTACCAAGATCAGCACGCTTGCGGTTAAGTTCCTTCAATTCTGAGTAATATCTGGATTTGACAAGGTCTATGGCCGTGCCACAGTTCAATCCTTCAATGCCTATTGGCAGGTCATTTCCGGAGGCAAGCTGCTCCTCAAGAGAATGCAGCTTTTCCTCTAACTCTTTCTGCTTGTCATGATACGCCTGCATCCCTTCTTCATAGCGGGACATCAGGCCGGAAAGCTCTGTCTTTTTACTTTCAAGCAAAATAAACTGTTGTTCGTAGTCCGTTTGTGATGCTTTGAACTCTTCCACCCGTTGCTCAAATTCAGCTTTATCCTTTTCAAAAGCAGAACGCTTCTCTTCTAGTTCGTTGGCCTGTGCAGCCGGGATAGATTCTTCAGCTTTCAGTACTGCTGATTTAAGTATGGTGCATTTGCGGCTGAGCAATTCTTTCTGTCTGGACACATCCTCTTTTAATATATCAAGATGTTTCTGTTTTTCCTCGTATTCTTCCATCTGGGAATCATATCTTGCCTTCACTTCAATAAGTACAGCTTCCTTTTCCCGGTATTCTTTTATTTGTGCTTCGTATCGCTCCTGTAACTGCTCAAGATCGGACTCAAGAGTTTTCAATACAGTCTTCTGATTGTAGATACCAGGACTTTCAGGATTATGAGAATCAGGACTCTTATCGCGGCCGTCCTCATTAATAACAGGCTTACGATAAATATTAGGAGTGAAATCCTGATTTGTAAGGCTTTTCGCGGCCTGCTTGGAATTTTTTGACCAGTTTAATGAACTCATAGAGACCACATCAGATAGTTTTAATTATCACAATTATTCAGCTTCTCCCAGAATTCATCCGGCATTTTTTCTGCAAGCCTGCATGCTCCGTAAGCACCGGAAAACTCGGGATCATCTATGAGAAAAACCCTGCCTCCACCGAATCCTTTTAACTCGTTCTCGATGAAGCTGCGCATGTTCCTTATCTTACTGCCGCCCCCACAAAGACAGATGTTATTCCTTAATGTAGCACGGAACTGTGGCTCTGCACCGGAAACCATTTTTATGATACCTGAAACGATATCCGGTATTATAGACTCACAAGCAATCCTTAATTCCTCAGTGATGATCACTTCCTCTGAGAAATCTTCCAGAGGCAATTCCACTTTACACTCTTCATCCGTATCGCCCATAAATCCATATGCTTCTTTCCAACTTCTTGCGATTTCCCTTGTTACTTTTGAACCTTCATATTTTTCTGCGAGCAGAGCAACAAGTTCATTATCAATATTCTCACCGGCAACAGAGATACTGAGACAATCCTCATCTTCCGGAATGTTGCTTATGATAAGGCACATATCTGTCTTACTTGCACCCACGTCAATAATCACAGAGCTATCAAGCCTCTGGCTACCATAAGCGACGCAGAAGAGCCCGTTAGCTACCATCACCCCTCTGAAGAGATGTCGTGCCGCCCCCAGAACCGCTCGTTTATAGGACGCATCAGCCCCTGAGGGCACACCTATAACAGCATACATCTGCCCGGGATCAGCAGAAACACCAGCAGCTTGAATGCAATGCCCCAGCAATGCTGTCAGATACCCCGGTCCGTCACTGTTCTTTTCAATCAGGTCCCTTAAGAGCCACTTCCCTTCAAGGTCAATTCTCTCAAGTGCGGCCTTCCCAAAAAATACCTTATCATTGCCATCGACATTAGGGTCGTGGCCATCTCCGTGCGCAATTAGACTATGTTCTGAGAACATAATTCCATCATTGGTACATATCGCTATCTTCGAAGTGCCCAGGTCTATCCCCAGATAGATGATATCCCCGTTGGTTTCAGACTCAACGAAGTTGTTAACAGCCTCATTCTCTTCTTGGAAACTTTCAGGAGTAGCCACTATAATGCCTCATAACTTTGCTATTGATAATAGAAAAGGCTGTACAAATCAGTATATATATATTATGAACATGGAATCCAATTCCATGGCGATACCACGGATTCCCATGTGAACTACCACCCTATAAATAGGGTGGCTTCTTGCTTCATCTGTTTCTCCAGCGAGAATACATCCACAAGCTCAAACCGCAGTCCCTGCGGCGGTATTGTTTAGCGCGATATTCAAGATGTTGATAGCTGCGTTAATATCCCTATCGTGTTTCGTATGACACGAGGGACATTCCCAACTTCTATCTTTTAAAGTTAAATCGGCATTCTTGTATCCGCAGATACTACACAATTTAGAACTTGGTACAAACCTACCAATCTGTTGAATGATCTTACCACACCACTCTGCCTTATATTTCAATTTCATTATGAAATTTCCCCAGGCAACATCGGAGATTGCCTGAGCCAGGCAATGATTCCTGACCATTCCTTTAATGCTCATATCCTCCAGGACGATAACTTGGTTCTCGTTTACCAGCCTGTTGGATAGCTTATGTTGAAAGTCATTTCGTTGATTGGTAATCTTTTCGTGTAGTTTAGCTACAACCAACTTTTGTTTCTTCCTATTACCCGATTCCTTTTTCTTACGAGACAATGCACGTTGTTCTGCTTTAAGTTTCGCCATGGATTTTTTCAGATGCCGAGGATTCTCGATCTTTTCACCTGTCGAAAGAATGGCAAAATGGCTAATACCAACATCAATCCCTATACTCGGCCCCGAACTAACTTTTTCTGGTATTTCCCGACCATCTTCAACCAGTATGCTTATGAAATACTTCCCAGTTGGTGTTCTTGATACCGTAGCAGTTCTTGTTTCGCCATCAAATCTGCGATGAAATTTGACCTTAATGGGTTCCTTTACTTTGGGCAATTTGACCGTGCCCTTGCCAAGATCAACAACATAATGCTGTGGGATCTGGAACGATTGAACAGGATTGTCCTTTGACTTGAAAGCAGGATATTCTGCCTCTTTCCTGAAGAACTTCTGAAAAGCGTTATCCAGGTTATCGATAGAACTCTGCAAGGATTGGGAGTTGACATCTTTCAACCAGTTGTATTGGGCCTTGAGATCAGGAAGCATGTTCTTGAGCTCATTCTTACTCATGGATCGGTTCTCATTCTGATAAGTTGAACTCTTCATATCCAATGCCCAGTTGTATATGAACCTACAAGTACCAAACTGTTTCTCAAAGAAATCTCTCTGAGAACTATTAGGATATAATCGATACTTATAGGCTTGTAACATAATCAAAGTATTTTACGCTACAATAGCGTATATATTTAATCCCAAGTTTGACAGTTTTCACTCCTTAATGAAGAGAATGTCTTCTCTTCCCACCTTAAATTTTCGTTTTTTTGTCAGGAAAACCGATTTGACAGTTTAAACAATTTCACGTCAAATTCTACGATATCACCCATTTTTGCCTTAAGATCAGTGTATTTATGGCATCAAAATTGGCGTAAATGTACTTTTTTGCTCTGTTTTTCAGGAAATCGACGGTAACTGTCAAATTCAATAAGCTTTTTTTTATGAATTTTGTGGACTTATGTTTGAGTTCCCTGAACTCATATCGCATCAGCGATATGAACAACTGTGCAATGAACCCAATAATTACAGCTCCATAAATGCTAGCGTCCGACCAAACTCGCAGCGGTTTGATCTCGATCTCATTCTTCAGGGAATTGATGATCTTCTCGATAGAATCCTTTTTCCTGTATGTTTGAAGAGCTTGTTTCAATGTCA